>NZ_JBFAOF010000742.1:0-3715 GCF_040675125.1 Spirillospora sp. NPDC049652
CCGGAACGCGCATGTACCGCACCGGAGACATGGTCCGCTGGACGTCCGACGGCCGCCTGGCGTTCGCCGGACGCGCCGACGACCAGATCAAGATCCGCGGGTTCCGTGTCGAGCTCGGCGAGGTCGAGGCGGTCATCGCGGCCCATGACGCGGTGGAGCAGGCGGCCGTCGTCGCCCGCGAGGACCAGCCGGGAGTGAAGCGACTGGCCGCCTACGTGACCGGCGGCGCGGACGTCGAAGAACTGCGGGCTTACGCCGCCGAGCGCCTGCCCGACTACATGGTCCCGGCCGCATTCGTCGTGCTGGACGAGTTCCCCGTCACCTCCAACGGCAAGCTTGACCGGGCCGCGCTGCCCGCCCCGGATCTGGCGGCGGGTTCCAGCGGGAGCCGTGCGCCGGCGACGGCGGCCGAGGAGATCCTGTGCGGGCTGTTCGCCGAGGTGCTGGGCCTGGAGGCGGTCGGCGCGGACGACTCGTTCTTCGCCATCGGCGGTGACTCGCTCCTCGCGATCCGGCTGATCGTGCGGGTCCGCGCCGTCCTGGAGACCGAGCTGACCATCCGCGACCTGTTCGCGGCGCCCACCGTCGCGGAGCTGGCGCGCCTGCTGCCCGACGAGGCGGCCCGGCCGGGACGGCCCGCGCTCACCGTCAGGGAACGGCCCGAGCGCGTCCCCCTTTCGTACGCCCAGCAGCGGATGTGGTTCCTCAACCGGCTTGAGGAGAGCGGAAGCACGGCCGCCTACAACGTGACCCTGGCGCTGCGCCTCACCGGGGACCTGGACAGGACCGCGATGGGCGCGGCCCTGGCCGACGTGGCCGACCGGCACGAGAGCCTGCGGACGGTCTTCCCGGACGTCGACGGGGTTCCGTACCAGCGCGTCCTCACGGGAGTCGCGGGCCGCCCGGCGTTCACCGTGGAGCAGGCGGAACCGGGCGACCTGGACTCCGTGCTGGCCGCCGAGGCGGACCGTCCGTTCGACCTGAGCCGCGAGGTGCCGTGGCGCACCCGGCTGTTCGTGCTGTCGCCGACCGAGTCGGTGCTGATGCTGGTCGCGCACCACATCGTGGTGGACGGCCGCTCGATGGGCGTCCTCGCGGACGACCTCACCCAGGCGTACTCGGCGCGCTCGTCCGGACGGATTCCGGACTGGTCACCGCTGCCCGTGCAGTACGCCGACTACGCGCTCTGGCAGCGTGAGGTCCTCGGCGACCTGGACGATCCCGGCAGCCTCATCTCCGAGCAGCTCGCCTACTGGCGCACCACGCTCGCCGGAGCCCCCGAAGAGCTTGCGCTTCCGACGGACCGCCCGCGTCCGGCGGAATCCTCCTTCCAGGGCGCGGCGGTCCCGGTCCGGCTCGACGCCGAGGTCCACGCGCGCCTGCAGGACGTGGCGCAACGCCACGGCGTGACGATGTTCATGGTCGCGCAGGCGGCGCTGGGGGCGCTGCTGGCCCGGGTCGGCGCCGGACCGGACGTGCCGATCGGCACCGCGATCGCCGGCCGAGGCGACGCCGCCCTGGAGAACCTCGCGGGATTCTTCATCAACACCCTGGTGCTGCGGACCGACGTGAGCGGCGACCCGACCTTCGCCGAGCTGCTCGGCCGCGTCCGCGAGACGGACCTCGCCGCCTACAGCC
This sequence comes from Spirillospora sp. NPDC049652, assembly GCF_040675125.1. NCBI lineage: Bacteria > Bacillati > Actinomycetota > Actinomycetes > Streptosporangiales > Thermomonosporaceae > Spirillospora > Spirillospora sp. NPDC049652. Next base: position 1,639 of record NZ_JBFAOF010000742.1, read on the forward strand.
ACCAGGACCTCCCCTTCGAAGGGCTGGTGGAGGAGCTGAACCCGGCGCGCTCGCTCGCCCGGCACCCCCTCTTCCAGATCATGCTGGGCGTCGACGGCAACGCCCGCGGCCCCGAGCCGTGGGACCTGCCCGGCCTGCGGGCGGAGGTACTGCCCCCGGCCGAGAACCTGGTGGCGAAGTTCGACCTCACGGTCTCCCTGACCGAGGAACGCGGCCAGGACGGCTCACCGGCCGGTCTGGGCGGGGAGATCCTCTACGCGCTGGACCTGTTCGACGAGGAGTCGGCGCGGCTGCTGGCGGACCGGTTCGCGCGCGTCCTGGAGCAGGTCGCGGCCGACCCGGACGTGCGGGTGGGTGACCTGGAGGTCCTGACGCCCGGTGAGCGTGAGCTGGTGGTCGAGCGCTGGAACGCCACGGCACGCCCGCCAGTGGACAGCTCGCTGGCGGAGTTGTTCGGCGAGCAGGCGCAGCGCTCACCGGATGCGGTCGCCGTCGTGTTCGGCGACGTCCGCTGGACGTATGCCGAGCTGGACGCACGCGCGAACCGAGTGGCGCGCACTCTGATCGAGCGCGGCGTGAGCCGGGAGGACCTGGTCGGCGTCCGGCTGGAGCGGTCGGCGGACCTGATCGCGGTGCTGCTGGGTGTGGTGAAGGCGGGTGCGGCCTATCTGCCGATCGACCCGTCGTATCCGTCCGAGCGCATCGCGTTCATGCTGGCCGACGCGGGCCCGGCGCTGGTGGTGGACGAGGAGTTCCTCGACGGCCTGAGCGAGGACGAGACCCAGGCCGACGTCGCGGTCTCACCCGGCCAGCTGGCGTACGTGATCTACACGTCGGGTTCGACCGGGACCCCGAAGGGTGTGGCCGTCACGCACGCCAACGTCGCCGACTTCTGCGCGGACGAGGCGTGGCGGGACGACGTGCTGGAGCGGACGCTGGTCCAGGCCAACCAGGCCTTCGACGCCTCGACGTACGAGGTGTGGACGCCGCTGCTGCACGGCGGGCGGCTCGTCATCGTCCCTTCGGGAGAGATCGACCTCCGGGAGCGCGCCGACCTGGTCGCCGAGCGCGGCGTGACGCACGTGGTGGCGGCATCGGGGCTGTTCGCCGCGCTGGCGGAGCAGGCTCCGGAGATGTTCGCCGGGGTCCGCGAGGTGCTGACCGGCGGCGACGTGGTTTCTCCGATCGCCGTCCGGACGCTGCTGGATGCGCACCCGGACCTGGTGGTCCGCACGACGTACGGCCCGACCGAGGCGACCGCGTTCACCACCCAGCTTCCGTTCACCGCCCCGGCGCAGTGCGGTGGTGTCGTGCCGATGGGCCGTCCCATGGACAACGCCCGTGCCTACGTGCTGGACGAATACCTGCATCCGGTCCCACCCGGCGTGACGGGCGAGTTGTATGTCGCCGGTTGCGGCGTGGCGCGCGGCTACATCGGTAACCCCGCACTCACGGCCGAGCGGTTCGTGGCCTGCCCGTTCACCCCAGACACCCGGATGTACCGGACCGGTGACCTGGTCCGGTGGACGGCCGAGGGCCTGCTGGAGTTCGCCGGGCGCGCCGACGACCAGGTGAAGATCCGAGGCTTCCGCGTCGAACTCGCCGAGATCGAAGCCGTCCTGGCGGCACACGCCGCCGTCAGCCAGGTCATCGTCCTGGCACGCGAGGACCAGCCCGGACCCAAACGCCTCATCGCCTACGCCGTCACCGACGCCGAGACCTCTACCGAGACGCTGCGTGAGCACGTGGCCGCCAAGCTTCCGGACTACATGGTCCCGGCCGCGTTCGTCCTGCTGGACGAGTTCCCCGTGACCGCCAACGGCAAGGTCGACCGGACAGCGCTGCCGGTCCCCGATTTCGCGGGACTGGTGGCGAGCCGTGGCCCGGAAACGGTCGCCGAGGAGATCCTGTGCGGCCTGTTCGCCGAGGTGCTGGGGCTGGAGAGGGTCGGCGTGGAGGACTCGTTCTTCGCCGTCGGCGGTGACTCGCTGCTCGCGATGCGGCTGATCGCCCGCATCCGCGCGGTGACGGGCACGGAGGTCACCATTCGGGAGCTGTTCGCCGAGCCGACCGTGGC
>NZ_JBFAOF010000743.1:0-3707 GCF_040675125.1 Spirillospora sp. NPDC049652
AGAGCATCCGCGCCCTGGCAGCCGCCACCGGCCGCTCCTACGGCTTCATCCACCGGACCAGGCCCGGGGTCAGGACTTCTTGCCGCGGGTCGCCCCTCCGCGACCGCGCAGGTTGACGCCGGATTCGGTGAGAATCCGGTGGATGAAGCCGTAGGAGCGGCCGGTGGCGGCTGCCAGGGCGCGGATGCTCTCGCCGGAGTCGTACCTCTTCTTGAGTTCCGCCGCCAGCTTGTCGCGCTCGGCACCGGTCACGCGGGTGCCCTTCTTGAGGGTCTCGGCCACGAGTACCTCCCGTAGTGATGTGGTGACCGCTGCGTTATCCCCCGCCATGATCAGTCATTCCCGCGCGTTCGGCTACCCACTCCGCCAGAAAAGATCTGTCGAACTCCCCATGCAGGTCACGCAAGTGCCACCAGATCGGCAAACTCGTCACTCCAGATGTCCTCGACCCCATCCGGAAGCAAAATCACTCTTTCCGGCCGGAGCGCGGCCACCGCACCCTCATCGTGCGTCACCAGGACGATGGCCCCGGCGAACGTCCGCAGCGCCGCGAGGATCTCCTCGCGGGACGCCGGGTCCAGGTTGTTGGTCGGCTCGTCGAGCAGCAGCACGTTGGCGCTCGACACGACGAGCATGGCGAGCGCGAGCCGAGTCTTCTCGCCGCCGGACAGGACCCCGGCGGGCTTGTCCACGTCGTCGCCGGAGAACAGGAACGAGCCGAGGATCTTGCGGACCTCCACCGGCGGCAGGTCCGGCGCGGCGGACTGCATGTTCTCCAGCACCGAGCGGTCGACCTCCAGGGTCTCGTGCTCCTGGGCGTAGTAGCCGACGCGCAGCCCGTGGCCGGGGATGACCCGCCCGGTGTCGGACTTGTCCTGACCCGCCAGCAGGCGCAGCAGCGTGGTCTTGCCCGCGCCGTTCAGGCCGAGGATGACCACCCGGCTGCCGCGGTCCACCGCGAGGGAGACATCCGTGAAGATCTCCAAGGAACCGTACGACTTGGACAAACCTTCCGCGGTGAGCGGGGTCTTGCCGCACGGCGCCGGGTCCGGGAAGCGGATCTTGGCCACCTTGTCGGCCTGCCGCTCGTCCTCCACGCCCGCCAGCAGCTGCCGGGCCCGCCGGTCCATCTGCTGGGCCGCCTTGGCCTTGGTGGCCTTGGCGCGCATCTTGTCGGCCTGGGAGAGCAGCGTGGACGCCTGGCGCTGGGCGTTGGCACGCTCCCGCTTGCGGCGGCGCTCGTCGGTCTCGCGCGCCTCCAGGTACTTCTTCCAGCCGACGTTGTAGATGTCGACGACGCTGCGGTTGGCGTCCAGGTGGAAGACCCGGTTCACCACCACGTCCAGCAGCTCCACGTCGTGGCTGATCACCACCAGGCCGCCCTGGTGGGACTTGAGGAAGTCGCGCAGCCACATGATCGAGTCGGCGTCCAGGTGGTTGGTCGGCTCGTCCAGCAGCAGCGTATCGGCCCCGGAGAACAGGATGCGGGCCAGCTCCACGCGGCGCCGCTGGCCGCCGGACAGGGTGCCGAGCGGCTGGCCGAGGACGCGGTCGGGCAGCCCGAGGCTGGACGCGATCGACGCCGCCTCGGCCTCGGCGGAGTAGCCGCCGAGGATGTGCAGCCGCTCCTCCAGCCGCCCGTACTGCCGGACGGCCTTGTCCCGCTCCGCGCCGGTCTTGGTGGCCATCCGCTCCTCGGCCGCGCGCAGCTTGCGGATCACCTCGTCCAGGCCGCGCGCGGACAGGATCCGGTCGCGGGCGAGCTCTTCCAGGTCGACGCCGCGCGGGTCCTGGGGGAGGTAGCCGAGCGTGCCGGAGCGCGTCACCCCGCCCGCCGCGGGCTGCGCGTCCCCGGCGAGCACCTTGGTGAGCGTGGTCTTGCCCGCTCCGTTGCGCCCGACCAGGCCGACCCGGTCGCCGGGGTTGACCCGGAAGGTGGCGCCCTCGATCAGCAGCCGGGCCCCGGCGCGCAGCTCGATGTCGTTCGCGATGATCACAAGTGTTCCCTGACGATGAGGCGGGTGGAGGCGCAGCCGATCAGTCTACGTGGACACGCCGCACGGTCCGGCCATGCCGAAACCGGTCAAACACATGTACGAACGCTGGGGGTGGCGGGAGCATGCCCGGGAAGACCGCACCCGAGGGCCGGGACCCGCCCGGCCCGCGACAGGGGGGAACCGTCATGGTCCGCGTGACCAGCAATCCGCCGCTCGGCACACCGAACTACATCGACCTCGGCGTGCCCGACGTCGAACGCGCCAAGGCGTTCTACGGCGAACTGTTCGGCTGGGAGTTCCAGGACTTCGGCGCGGAGGCGATGGGCTACCAGGGCGTCATGCTCGACGGGCAGATGATCGCCGGCCTGGTCGAGGTGTCCGGTGAGGACACCGGCGGGCGGCACTGGTGGAACCTGTACTTCTCGACCGACGACGCCGACGCCACGATCAAGAAGGTCACGGAGGCGGGCGGCGAGGTCGTCCAGCCCGTGGGGGACGTGTTCGAACACGGCCGGATGGCCATGGCGAAGGACCCGTCCGGCGCGCAGTTCGGCCTCTGGCAGGGCAAGGACATGCCCGGCTCGGGCGTCGTCAACGAGCCCGGCTCGTTCGCGTGGGAGGAGCTGTACACCCACGACACGGCCGCGGTGAACGCGTTCTACCAGGCGGTGTTCGACCTGAGTCCGGAGCGGATCGACGCCGGGCCGGGGATGGAGTACTACGCGCTCAACCGGTCCGACGGGCGGCCGGTCGGCGGCATCGCGCGCGGCGACCGCGACGTCCCGATGTGGCTGGTGTACTTCGAGGTCGCCGACACCGACCAGGCCGTCCAGCGGGTCCGCGACGGCGGGGGCGAGCTCGTCGACGGCCCGGCGGAGACCCCGCACGGCCGCATCGCGAACGTCCGAGACCCGTTCGGCGTCGAGTTCCGGGTGATCCACAGCACCGGCAAGTGAGGCCGTCCGGGGGCGGGTGTCGTGGACATCACCTCCGCCGAACGGCTGTCCGGTGTGCCGGTGATCGGGAAAGATGTCCCCCATGTGGTTGGCTCCCGAACGCAGGTCGGCACGGCGGTGGGCGGTCCCCGTCCTGGTTCTCCTCGCGGGCCTGGTGGTCGGCGGGGTGCTGCTGGCGGACGGCCGCCGCGGCCCCGCCCTCATCTCCCTGGCGGTGCTCGCCGGGTACGCGGCGCACCTGGCGTACCGCCGGGACGAGCAGGGCCTCGCGATCAGCGAGGCCTTCGGCCGCGGGCACCGGGGCCGGACGCACCTGAAGGCCGCCGCGATGACCGGGGACGTGCTGTCGGCCGGCCTCGTCGCCGCGCTGGTCGTGCAGGCGCTGCGCGGCGCGGACATCACGCCCTACGCCTGGCTCGCGCTCCTCGCGGGGGCCACGTACCTGCTCTCGGCCCTCACGGGCGGCCGCGCGCCGTAACCCGCACCGACGTCCTGCGGGCGGCCTAACGCAGGTCGGCGGCGTGTTCGCGGGCCATGATCGCGGCCTGGACGCGGCTGCGCAGCCCCAGTTTGGCCAGGATCCGGCTCACGTGGGTCTTCGCGGTCGTCTCGGCCATCTCCAGGCGCTCGGCGATCTGCTGGTTCGACAGGCCCTCCCCCAGGCAGGACAGGACGTCCCGCTCGCGCGGGGTCAGGCCCTCCAGCGGGACCGGCGCGGCGGGCGCGGGCGCGGCGGCGAACGCGCCGATCAGCC
>NZ_JBFAOF010000744.1:0-3705 GCF_040675125.1 Spirillospora sp. NPDC049652
GTCGCCGAGCGTCCCGGCCGCGCGGGCGACGACGGGTCCGGCGCGCGGGGCCACGTGGCGGGAACGGGGATCGACGACGAAATACTCTTCCTCGATGCCGAACCTGAGCGCCATCCCACCACCTCGGTGCCGGGGCCGACACGGCGCGGCCGGCAGGGCCGCGCCGGACTCGGACGGTCACATCTGACGGTACGTGCCTGTTCGTCCGGTTGCACGCCCGGGGTCGGGGAGACGTCACCCGGCCGGGATTCGGCTTTTCCGTCCCGCGGATTACGGCGCGCCGCGTCCCGGCACGCCGCCGCCCACGGGCCCGTTCGCGGCACCCCGGTAGACCGATCGGAGGGCGTGCTCGCCTACCATCCCTGCCATGACGGTGCCGTCTGAAGAACTCGAACTGGCCGCCGCCTTCCCCCCGGCTGATCGCGACCGGTGGCGGGAGATGGTGAAGGGCGTGCTGCGCAAGACCGGCGCGGCGTCCGAGGACACCCCTCTCGACGAGATCGAAGGGCTGCTCGCGCACACGACCGCCGACGGCGTGCCCGTCGCCGCGCTCTACACCGCCGAGGACTCCGCCCCCGGACGCCCCGGACTCGCCCCGCGCGTGCGCGAGGTCCGCCCGGACGGCGAGGGCCTGGCGGGCTGGGACGTCCGGCAGCGGCACGGCCACCCCGACGCCGGCACCACCCGCGCGGCGATCCTCGCCGACCTGGAGAACGGCGCCACCTCGGTCTGGCTGACCCTCGGCGCGGGGGGCCTCCCCGTCGCGGCGCTGCCGGAGGTGCTCGCCGACGTCCACCTGAACCTCGCGCCGGTCGTGCTGGACGCGGGCGCCGAGACCGGCGAGGCCGCCGAGGCGTTCCTCTCCCTGGCCGCCGAGCGCGGCACCGAGCCGTCCGGGAACCTGGGCGCCGACCCGCTCGGCCTGGCCGCCCGCACCGGCGCGCCCGCGATCCTGGACGACGTGGCCGTGCTGGCCCTCCGCTGCGTCCGGGAGTTCCCCAAGGTCCGCGCCTTCACCGTCGACGCCACGCCGTACCACGACGCGGGCGGCGGCGACGCCGACGAACTCGGCGCGGCCGTCGCGGCCGGGGTCGCCTACCTGCGCGTCCTCACCGGCGCCGGGCTGAGCGTGGACGAGGCGTTCGGCCAGATCGAGTTCCGGTTCGCCGTCAACGCCGACCAGTTCGCCTCGATCGCCAAGCTGCGCGCCGCGCGCCGCCTCTGGCAGCGGGTCGCCGAGGTGTCCGGCGCGTCCGAGGGGACGGTCGCGACGATCCACGCCGTCACGTCCTCGGCGATGATGACGCGGCGCGACCCGTGGGTGAACATGCTGCGCACCACGGTCGCGGCGTTCGCGGCCGGGGTCGGCGGCGCGGACGCGGTCACCGTCCAGCCGTTCGACGCGCGCCTCGGCCTGCCCGACGACTTCTCCCGCCGCATCGCCCGCAACACCCAGACCCTGCTGCTGGAGGAGTCGAGCCTCGCGCGCGTCGTGGACCCGGCGGGCGGCTCCTGGTACGTCGAGCGCCTCACCGAGGACCTCGCCCAGGCCGCCTGGTCCTGGTTCACCGAGATCGAGAAGGCCGGCGGGCTCGCCGACGCCCTGGCGTCCGGGCTGGTCGCGCGGCGGGTGGGGGAGACCTGGGAGCGCCGTCGCCGCGACATCGCCCGCCGCGAGGCGCCGCTGACCGGCGTCAGCGAGTTCCCGAACCTCGGCGAGGTCCTGCCGTCCCGGCAGCCGGCCCCGGCCGCCCCGTCCAGGGCGACCGGTTCTTCCGGCGGCCTGCCGGTGATCACCTACGGGCAGGACTTCGAGGCCCTGCGGGACCGCTCCGACGCGCACCTCGCCGCCACCGGCGCCCGCCCCAAGGTCTACCTGGCCACCCTCGGCCCGCTCGCCGCCCACACCGCCCGCGCGGGCTTCGCCGCCAACCTCTTCCAGGCGGGCGGCGTCGAGACCGTGAGCGGACCGCCCGAGGAGTTCGCCGCCTCCGGCGCGACGATCGCGTGCCTGTGCTCGTCGGACAAGGTGTACGAGGAGCACGCGGCGGACGCCGCGCGCGTCCTGCGCGAGGCCGGCGCGGTGAAGGTCTGGCTCGCGGGTAAGGGCTCCTACGAAGGAGTCGACGCGCGGGTCTTCGCCGGATGCGACGCGGTGGAGGTCCTCACGACCACCCTGACCGATCTGGGAGTGAACCGATGATCCCCGACTTCTCCGAGATCGACCTCGGCGCGCCCGTCCCGGCCGACGAGGCCGCCAAGCGCTGGCGCGCCGCCGCCGGGGACGCCGCCCAGGTCTGGGACACCCCCGAGGGCATCGCCGTCCCGTCGGTGTACACCGGCGACGACCTGGCCGCGCTCGACTTCCTGCACACCCTCCCGGGCATCGCGCCGTACCTGCGCGGCCCCTACCCGGCCATGTACGCCACCCAGCCGTGGACGATCCGCCAGTACGCGGGCTTCTCCACCGCCGAGGAGTCCAACGCGTTCTACCGGCGCAACCTCGCCGCCGGGCAGAAGGGCTTGTCGGTCGCGTTCGACCTGGCCACCCACCGCGGCTACGACTCCGACCACCCGCGCGTGTCCGGGGACGTCGGCATGGCGGGCGTCGCGATCGACTCGATCTACGACATGCGGCGGCTGTTCGACGGCATCCCGCTGGACCGGATGTCGGTGTCGATGACCATGAACGGCGCGGTGCTGCCGATCATGGCGCTGTACATCGTGGCCGCCGAGGAGCAGGGCGTCGCGCCCGAGGCGCTGGCCGGGACCATCCAGAACGACATCCTCAAGGAGTTCATGGTCCGCAACACCTACATCTACCCGCCCGCCCCGTCCATGCGGATCATCTCGGACATCTTCGCGTTCACCTCGCGGCGGATGCCGAAGTTCAACTCCATCTCGATCTCCGGCTACCACATCCAGGAGGCCGGGGCCACCGCCGACCTGGAGCTGGCGTACACGCTCGCCGACGGCGTCGAGTACATCCGCGCCGGACGCGACGCCGGACTGTCGATCGACGCGTTCGCGCCGCGCCTGTCGTTCTTCTGGGCGATCGGCATGAACTTCTTCATGGAGGTCGCCAAGCTCCGCGCCGCGCGGCTGCTCTGGGCGAAGCTGGTGAAGGGGTTCGACCCGGAGAACCCCAAGTCGCTGTCGCTGCGGACGCACTCGCAGACGTCCGGCTGGTCCCTGACCGCGCAGGACGTGTTCAACAACGTCACCCGCACCTGCGTCGAGGCCATGGCCGCGACGCAGGGCCACACCCAGTCGCTGCACACCAACGCGCTGGACGAGGCGCTGGCCCTGCCGACCGACTTCTCCGCCCGGATCGCCCGCAACACCCAGCTGCTCCTCCAGCAGGAGTCCGGCACGACCCGGACGATCGACCCGTGGGGCGGCTCCGCCTACGTCGAGCGGCTCACCTACGACCTCGCGCGCCGCGCCTGGGGGCACATCCAGGAGGTCGAGCGGGCGGGCGGCATGGCCCGCGCGATCGACGAGGGGCTGCCCAAGCTGCGCATCGAGGAGGCGGCGGCGCGGACGCAGGCGCGCATCGACTCCGGCCGCCAGCCCGTCATCGGCGTGAACAAGTACCGTCCCGACGCCGACGAGAGCATCGAGGTGCTCAAGGTCGACAACGCGTCCGTCCGCGCGCAGCAGATCGAGAAGCTGCGGCGGCTGCGCGCGGAGCGGTCCGACGAC
>NZ_JBFAOF010000745.1:0-3695 GCF_040675125.1 Spirillospora sp. NPDC049652
CGCCGGCCGAGGTCAGCCGGACGCGGCGGCTGGTGCGGTCGAACAGCCTGGTCCCGAGCTCGCGTTCCAGCCGGGCGATCTGGTGGCTGAGCGCGGACTGCACGACCATGCACTGCTCGGCGGCGCGGGTGAAGTTGCCCGTCTCCGCGACCGCGACGACGTAACGCATCTGCTGAAGCTCCACGGAGCAATCGTGGATCACGATCAATGTCCATGACAAACATGTGTTGGACTCATTGATCACCGCTGCCCCAGCCTGGACGCATGACGACGAGTTCCCACCCCGAGGGCGGCGGCCTGTCGCGCGGACTGCTGGCGCTCATGGCGGTGGCGACCGGGCTGGCCGCCGCGGGCAACTACTTCGCCCAGCCGCTGCTCGACCTCATCGGCCGTGAACTGCGGCTCGGCTCCACGCAGGCGACGCTGCTGGTCACCGCCGCGCAGGCGGGGTACGCCCTCGGGCTGATGCTGCTGGTCCCGCTGGGCGACCTGATGGAACGGCGGCGCCTCGCGGTCGTCCTGTACGCGTCCACGGCCGTGTTCCTGCTGGTGTCGGCCACCGCGCCCAACGGGACGGTGCTGCTCGCCGGGACGGCCCTGACCGCGCTGGCCTCGGTCGGAGCGCAGGTGGTGGTGCCGTTCGCCGCGGCCCTGGCCCACCCGGCCGAACGCGGCAAGGTGGTCGGCACGGTGATGACCGGCCTCATGCTCGGCCTGCTCGTGGCCCGCACCGCCTCCGGGACACTCGCGGACCTCGGCGGCTGGCGGACGGTCTACTGGGTGGACGCGGTGCTCATGGCGGTCATGGCCGTGCTCTTGCGGCTCTTCCTCCCGCGGCTCGGCGGCCGCGACCGGAGCCTCAGCTACCCCGGTCTGCTGCGTTCCACCGTGACGATGTTCCGGCACGAGCCGCTGCTGCGGTGGCGGGCGGGCATCGGCGCGCTGAGCCTGGCTTCGTTCAGCGTCCTGTGGACGGCCGTCACCTTCCTGCTGTCGGGCCCGCCGTACGGCTGGTCCGAGTCGTCCATCGGGTCGGTGGGGCTGTTCGGTGTCGTGGGCGCGCTCACCGCCACCTTCGCGGGCAGGCTCGCCGACCGCGGGCTCGTGCAGGTGGTGACCGGGGCGGGGACGGTCCTGCTCGTGACGTCATGGGCGGCGTCCGCAGCCGGGGCACACTCGCTGTTCTGGCTGCTCACCGGCGTGGTCGTCCTCGACCTGGCCCATCAGGCGGTGCTCAACAGCACGCAGAACGTCCTCTACGGGCTGCGTCCCGAGGCCCGCAACCGCATCAACTCCGCCTTCATGACGACGCTGTTCCTGGGCGGCGCGGCGGGCTCCGCGCTGACCTCGGTCGCGTGGGCGCGGGGCGGCTGGAGCGGCGTCTGCTTGCTGGGCGCCGCCCTGTCCACGGGGACCGTCGTCCTCTGGATCCTCGAACGCCTCACCACCGGACGCGCGGCTGGGAAGCCGTCGGATCGTCCGGCTCCGGACCTGGCCTCCGTCACCTCCGCCACCTCGACCAACTGACCAAGGAAGAACCGACATGTCACGCACCATCCTCATCACCGGAGCCACCGGGACCGTGTCCACCGCCCTGATGGACGCCCTCCGGAACGCCGATGTGAAGCTCCGCGCGCTCGTCCGCGACCCGGCCAAGGCCGAAGGGCTCCGCGAGCGCGGCGTGGAGGTCGTCACCGGCGATCTCGACGACCCGCGCTCGCTGCCCGCAGCGTTCGAGGGCGTGCAGGATCTCTGGCTGCTCGTTCCGAACGGTCCGCGCACGCCGGAGCACAACATGAACGCCATGTGGGCCGCGCACCAGGCCGGTGTGGAACGCGTCGTGCGGCTGTCGGTCGTCGGCGCGGCGCACGACGCGCCGTCCCGCAGCGCCCGGCTGCACGCCCTGTGCGACCGCGAGGTCGAGCAGTGCGGCATGCGCTGGACGATCCTGCGCCCCCACTGGTTCATGCAGAACCTGCTCAACGAGTCGGGCGACGTGGCGGGCGGCGACGCGTTCTCGCTGAACATGGCCGACGCGCGGCTGGGCATGATCGACGCCCGCGACATCGCCGAGTGCGCCGCGCGCGTCCTGCTGGACGACCCTGACGAGCACCACGGCCGCACCTACACCCTCACCGGCCCGCGCTCCGTGACGTTCGACGAGGTCGCCGAGCGGTTCAGCGCCGCGCTCGACAGGCCCGTCGGCTATCTGCCGGTCAGCGACGACGCCAAACGGAAAGCCCTGCTCGACTACGGCGTCCCGGCCTGGATCGTCGACATGCTTGAGGAGTACGCGCAGGCTTACACCTCCGGCTGGGGCGACTTCACCACCGACACCGTCGCCGAGCTGCTGGGCCGTCCGCCGCGTGACGTCGCCGACTTCGCCAGCGACCACGCCCCGGCCTTCTGCCGTTGAAAGGGACCACCCACACCATGCGACGTCACACGCTCTCAGCTCTTCTCGCCGTCGGCCTGACCGGCGCGACGACCATTCCCGTCCAAGCCGCGGACGCGCACGGCGCTCCGCCGTTCCCCACCGAGATCAGCCTCCCGGACGGTTTCCAGCCGGAGGGAATCGCCACCGGGCCCGGCCCGTTCGCCTACGTCAGCTCGATGGCCGACGGCTCGATCTACCGCGCCGACCTGCGCACCGGCCGCGGCACGGTCTTCAGCAAGGGTCCCGGCACCCCGTCCCTCGGCCTGAAGACCGACGCGTACGGACGCCTGTTCGTCGCGGGCGGCACGGGCGGCGACGCGCGGATCATCGACACCCGCACCGGACGGACGCTGGCCACCTACCGGCTGGCCGAGAGTCCGGCGTTCGTCAACGACATCGTCCTCGCCGAAGGCGCCGCCTGGATCACCGACTCGACCAACCCCGTCCTGTACAAGCTGCCCCTGCGCGGCGGACGGCTGCCCGCCAAGGCCCAGCGCGTCCCGCTCACCGGGGACATCAGGTACGGGGTCGGCTTCAACGCCAACGGCATCACCGCCACGCCGGACGGCCGGGCCCTGATCGTCGTCCAGTCCAACACCGGCGACCTGTTCCGCGTCGAGCGGACCGGCGTCACCCACCGGGTGAACCTGCACGGTGAGTCGCTGAAGGAGGGCGACGGCCTCCTGCTGCGAGGCCGGACGCTCTACGCGGTGCAGAACAGGTACAACGCGGTGGCCGTCCTGCGCCTGAACCAGGCCGGGACGGACGGCCATGTCGTGAAGCGGGTCGGCGCCCCGCGGCTGTTCGACGTGCCGGCGACCATGGCCGAGTTCGGCTCCCGCCTCTACCTCCCCAACGCCCGCTTCGACACGCCCGCGACCCCCACCACGCACTACAACGCCGTCGCCATCCCCCGTCCCTGACCGGGGCCGTCCTGACCTGACTCGGGCCTCCCGGGCCGCACGCCCGGGAGGCCGACCGGCCGAGCCGTCCTCAGCCCAGTTCGCCGATCCGGCGGATCGGGGAGAAGAAAGTGATCAGCCAGCGGAACGTCAGGCCCGCCACCCCGATCCAGAGGACGGCGCGGACCCCGGCGTACTGGCCGACGACTCCCGCGACGACGCCGCCCAGCGCCAACGCCCCGGTGAGCAGGAACCGGGCGGTGGCGTTCATGCGGCCGAGCATCGCGTCCGGGGTGACCCGCTGCCGGAAACTCACCAGCAGGACGTTGTCGACGCCCACCTTGACCAGGCTCACC
>NZ_JBFAOF010000746.1:0-3685 GCF_040675125.1 Spirillospora sp. NPDC049652
CACGCCGGGAGCTCGCCGGACGCGGTGGTGCGGCGCGCGGCGGCATCGCTGACGGCCTTCCTCGACGAGAGGGAGCCGATCGGCGACGGCGACCCGTACCCGCGGGACGTGTTCATGGCCGACACCGTGCGCTGGGTGCTGGAACGCGAGGAGCGCGTGGTGGTCAGCGCGCACAACGGGCACGTCCAGCGGACGCCGCTGGAGGGGCGTCCGATGATGGGCGCCCTGCTGGACGCGGCGCTCGGTCCCGCCATGGCCGTCGTCGGGATGACCTACCGCTCCGGTCCGGTGATCCGCTTCGTCGAGCGCTCGGCGCGGCCGTTCGACTGCGACGTCCGTCTTGAGATGCGGGGCCGGGGCGATCCGGTCGAATCCGGCGAGGGCTTCGACGCGCTCGTCCGTCTCGACCACGCCGGCCTGGTCCCCGGAGCGTTCGCGCGGCTCCGCGCCGAGTTCGAGGAGTACCGATGAAGTACCCGCCCACCCGGACCGTCGAGGTCGTCGCGGACGTCGCCGGGATCGCGGTGCCCGACCCCTACCGCTGGCTGGAGGAGGAGACGCCCGAGGTCCGGGACTGGCAGCGCGCGCAGGCCGCCCTCGCCACCTCGGTGGTCTTCGACGGGGTGGACCGGGACGCCGTCCGCGCGCTGATGCTGGCCCACGACGCCGGAGCCCGTCCCGACCTGCCCAGATACGCGGCCGGACGGTGGTTTCGCGCCGCCGGGCCGGACCTGGTCGTCTCCGCGTCCCCGTACGGCGACGGCCGGGTGCTCGCCTCGCTGGGCGCGGGCGTGGCGTCCTGGCTGGCGCCCTCGCCGGACGGCGGCGTCCTCGCGGTCGGGATCTGCGAGGACGGCAGCGAGCACAACACGATCCGGCTCATCGACACCGCCACGGGCAGCGACCTCGGCGGCGCCCCCACGCAGGTCCTGCACAGCGCGTGGGTCGGGGGTGTCTCCTGGCGGCCCGACTCCAGCGGGTTCTACTTCTTCGCGCTCACCGGCTCCCCGGCGGAGTTCCGGCAGGCGGTCTTCCTGCACCGGCTGGGCGCCGGGACGACGCTGGAACCGGTCCCGGTCGGGGCCTCGCGCGAGTACACGCTGATCCAGACGAGCGCGTGCTGGGAGGTCGCCGCGCACCGGGTGGGCGCGCCCTTCCCGATCGCAGTCCGGCGCGCCGGGGAGCCGTGGCGCCCGTTCCTGCCCGACTGCGAAGGCTCGATCGCCGGCCACATCGTCGGCGACCGCTACATCGCGGTCACCGACGTGGACGCCCCGCGCGGCCGGGTCGTGGCGATCTCGCTGGACGACCCGTCGGACTGGACCGAGCTCGTCCCCGAGGGTGCCACGGTCCTGCGCTCGCTGACGCCGGTCGGCGACCACCTGTACCTCAGCGAGTTCGACGCGACCTTCGCGCGCGTCCGCGTCCTGGACCGGGACGGCGCGGTCGTCGGGGAGGTGCCGCTGCCGGGGCGCGGCGCGCTGTCGTCCCCGTTCTTCCCCCTGACCGGGCTGGCCGTGGGCAACCCCGCGCCGTCCTTCCTGTTCGCCTTCTCCACCCTGACCACCTCCTGGGGCGTCTACTCCCACCGGCCCGGCGCTCCGCTGGAGACCCTGCGGGCTCCGGCGGTGAGGCTGGACGCCACGGTCGAGGTGGGCGAGGCGACCGCCCCGGACGGCGTCCCGATCCCCTTCCACGTGATCGCCCGCCGCGACGTCCCGCCCGGGCCGCCCGGGCCGCCGGTCCTGGTCTCGGCCTACGGCGCGGCCGGGGTGCCGCTGCTGCCCGCCTACCAGGCCGATCTGGCGGCCTTCGTCGCGGCGGGCGGTGTCGTCGTCCAGGCGTACCTGCGAGGCGGTGGCGAGTTCGGACACGACTGGTGGATGGCGGCGCACCGGGAGCGCAAGCAGGTGCGCGACTCCGACCTCGTCGCGGTCGCCGAGCACCTGCTCGCCACCGGACGGGCGTCCGCCGGGCGGCTCGCGCTCACCGGCGGCTCGGACGGCGGGCTGATGTGCGGGGTCGCCGCGACGACGCGTCCCGACCTGTGGCAGGCGGTGCTGCCGCGGGCGCCGCTGCTCGACCTGATCGGCGGGACGCGCGACCCGTACCTGGAGTTCGTGCTGCGCAAGGCATGGGGCGACCCCGACGACCCCGCCACCGTCCGGCGCTTCCTCGGGCTGTCGCCGTACGAGCTGATCCGGGAGCGGGAGTTCCCCGCCCTCTACATCCAGGCGGGGGCGAACGATCCGCGGTGCCGTCCGTGGCACGCGCGCAAGTTCGCCGCGCGGCTGCAGGCCGCCCAGCGGGGCGACGCCCCGATCCTGCTGCACGTTTTCGAGGACGCCGGGCACGGCGCGGCGACCGGCCATGACGTGGCGGTCGAGCAGGACACCGAGTGGCTGGCGTTCCTGGTCAGGAGTTTCGGCCTGCGGCTCTGATCGCCATCAGGCGCAGCTGGATCATCGTGGACAGCCGGGCGTCCGGGTCGCCGAGGTCGATCCCGCCGATCGAGGCCGCCCGGCGCAGCCGGTAGCGGAACGTGTTGGGGTGCACGAACATCGCCGTGGACGCCATCGCGACGTCGCCGAACGCGTCCAGCCAGGCCCGCAGCGTCTCCATCAGGTTCGCCTGATGCTCCTGGTCGTAGGCGGCGATGCGGGCGACCGGGCCGCTGGGCAGGTCGGCCTGCGGGATCAGGTCCGACAGCTCCAGCAGCAGCGCCTCGACGTGCACCTCCTCCAGCAGCGCCACCTGCCGGTCGAGCGCCTCCGCCCGCAGGACGCGCAGGGCCTGCTCGGCGCTGGAGCGCGAGCGGGTGAGCTCCGAGCCGTCCCGCGCGAGGCGGCCGACCCCGATCAGCGGACGCAGCCGCGACCCGACCCGGGCCAGGAACTCGTCGGCGATCAGGGTCGCGCGCTGCTCGGCGCCCCCGCGGTCCAGCGACAGGACGCCGTAGGCGACGTCGCCGATCAGGGCGGTGACCGAGCGCGGGTGCGCGGCGGTGAGGTGCATGGCGAACGCGTCGGCGAGCCGCTTGCGCTCCGCGCCGACCTGCGCCGGGGTCTCGGCGGCGGCCGGGGCGACGGTGAGCGCCAGGACGATCGCGGGCTCGTCGCGCAGACCGAGGCGGCGGGCGGCCTCGCGGTGGTCCGGCCCGCCGCCCAGGGCGGCGCTCAGCAGGTCGGCGCGCATGCGGCGCTCGCTGTCGGCGTCGGCGCGCTGCCAGACCAGGTGCATGGCGACGAGCTTGGACGCCTCGTAGAGCGACTCGCCGCGCTGCTCGTCCAGCGGCTCGGGGACGACCACCCAGATCGTCCCGAGGATCTCGTCGCCCGCCCGCACCGCGATCGCCACGCGCGGCAGCTCGCCGGACTCCGGCAGCGGGGCCACGAAGACCGGGCGCTCGCTGCGGTAGATCGCCTGGAAGACGCCGCGCTCCTCCAGGATCCGGGTGTAGTGCGGGGGGACCTGGCGGCTCAGGATCGTCTGGACGCGGGAGGGGTCGGCCTCGTCCTGGCGGCTGGAGAACGCCAGCAGCCGGGAGTTGCGGTCCTCGATGGTGACCGGCGCGTCGAGCAGCGCCGCGATCGCGTTCGCGACGGCGAACAGGTCGCCGGAGCGGGCCTGGCCGGACGCGCCCGCCGCCAGTAGTCCAGCTGTTCGGAGATCAGGCTGTCGGGGT
>NZ_JBFAOF010000747.1:0-3684 GCF_040675125.1 Spirillospora sp. NPDC049652
CCAGGCGGTCACCGGGACCGTGACCGTGAGCGCCAGCAGGTAGCCGGTCGAGACCCAGCCCACGGCGCTGAGCGTGCTGCCGAACTCGCGGGCGAGGCGGTCCGCGGCGACCGACACCATCGTGGCGTCCAGGATGCCCATGATTCCGCCCAGCAGCACCACGGCGATCAGCCGGCGCAAGGCCGGATCGAACGCATCTGTATTCATCAGACTCCCTAACTAGACTGGCGCGACCAACATAGAAGCCTGACAAGTCTTGGGCAAGGTGGTTCGAGTAAATAGACTCAGGAGTCCAAGTCGTGGGGGCGGCCGGTACACTGCGCGGCATGGCGGGGACCACGGCGGCGCGAGGCCGCATCGACAAGCGGCAGGCGATCCTCGACGCCGCGTTCGCGGTGATCGGCCGCGAGGGGTACGCGCAGGCGGGCGTGGACGTCATCGCCGCCGAGGCCGGCGTCGCCAAGGCCACCGTCTACAACCACTTCGGCGACAAGGAGGCGCTGCTCCGGGCGTCCTTCGCGGCCCAGGCCGAACGCGTGCTGGCCGCGAACCTGGCCGCGCTCGAAGTCCTCGCCGACACCGGCGGCGACCTGCGGGGCCTGCTGGAGGACGTCGGCCGCCGGCTGCTCGACTGCTACTGCGACGAGCGGTCCTGGGCCGTCCGGCGGATCCTGCTGGCCGAGGGGAACCGGTTCCCCGACCTGCTGGACGTCACGCACAGCGGCGTCGCCGACCGTGTCCTGCGGACCCTCGCCGACCGCTTCGCGCGCCTCGCCCTCGCCGGACGGCTGAACCTGACCGACCCCGAACTGGCCGCCGAGCAGTTCACGGCGCTGCTGATCGGCCCCATGGAGAAGCGCACCCGGCTCGGCACCCGTCCCCTCCCGGAGGGGGAGCTGCGGGACTCCGCCCGCCAGGCGGTGGACACGTTCCTCAGAGCTTTCGGGCCCGCCGAGGCTCCAGGCCGTCCCTGAGGAGGCGGAGCAGGCGGCGCGCGTCGTCGGCGTTCCCCGCCGTCATCGCACCTCCGCTGACCAGCGCCAACAGGTCGGCGGTCGCGATGTCGTCCTTGAGCGTCCCGGCCGCCTTGGCCCGGACGGCGAGGGTCTCGGCCGCCTCGTTCAGCGCGGTGTGCCACTCGTGGAAGAGCCGCGACCGGCGTCCGTCCGGGGTCTCGGTGATCGCCATCGCGAGGTCGCGCTTGGCCGCGACATGCGCGACGAACTCGTCCAGCCACACGTAGAGCGCCTCGCCGGACGACGCCGACGCCAGCTCCCGGCCGAGGCGGAGAAGTCGCTCGACCTCGTCGGCGTACACGGCGATGAGCAGGTCCTCGCGCGTGGGGAAGTGCCGGTACAGCGTCGCGTTCCCGACCCCGGCCCGCTTGGCGACCTCGTCGAGCGGCACGTCCGGCCCGCGCTCGGCGAACAGCGCCTCGGCCGAGGCCAGGAGCAGCGCGGCATTGCGCGCCGCGTCGGCACGCGGACGGCGAGGAGGCATCGGCTGACCCCTTGTGGATCGAGGACGTCCTCCGTAGCGTAGCCGATTAAGTGGGGAACTCCCCGTTTAAGGAGCCGCAGCATGACACCGGACGACCGCATCGCCATCACCGACCTGATCTCCCTGCACGGCCACCTCTGCGACGACGGCGAACTCGACCGCCTGCACGAGGTCTTCGCGGACGACGTGGTCTACGACGTCTCCGCCCTGGGCTCCGGCCCACTCCACGGAACCGCCGCCCTCAAGGACGCGGCAGAGGCCCTCGGCGACGCCAACCCCGTAGGCCACCACGTCACCAACGTGATCCTCACCGAGGTCACGGAAGACGAGGTCCACGCCCGTGCCAAGGCCATCGGTATCGCGGTGGACGGCACCACCGCCAGCGCCGTCTACCACGACGTCGTCAAACGAGGCCCCCAAGGCTGGCGCATAACCCACCGCACCATCCACCCCCGCAGAAAGCCCCTCGGCGCCCGCTGAGCCCGTGCCCCCGGCCGTAACCTGGTGGTCCTCTCCCCGGGGACTCGCCGGGCGGGTCAGCGCTTGTAGCGCTTGGCGTGCATCATGGTGACGAGCTGGAGGATCTGCGCCATCTGCTTCTCGGTGCGGTCGAAGGACGTCAGGTTCGCCGGGAGGGCGAAGCGCTGGCGGGTGATGGCCTTCGGGCGGGCGAACTCGCGCAGGCCGTCCGCGCCGTGGATGCGGCCGAAGCCCGACTCGCCGACGCCGCCGAACGGCAGCGCGGCGACCATCGCGAACGCGGCGAAGGCGTTGATGGACGTCATGCCCGAGCGCATGCGGCGGGCGGCGTCCATGGCGCGGGTCTTGTTCTTGGAGAAGATCGTGCCCGCCAGGCCGTAGCTGGTGGCGTTGGCCTTCTCGACGGCCTCGTCCAGGTCGCGGACGCGGTGGACGGTGATGGTCGGCCCGAAGGTCTCCTCGCAGACGGCGGACGAGTCGTCCGGGACGTCGGTCAGCACCACGGGCTCGACGTACGGCTTGCGGACGGACTCGGGCCCGCCGACGACGGCCTTGCCGCCCTTCTCCAGGGCGTCCTTGATGTGCCGTTCGATGATGTCGAGTTGGGACGGCATGGTGATCGGCCCGTAGGCGGCCTCGCGGTCGAAGCCCGGACGCAGCTTGGCGGCGCGCTCGGTCAGCTTGGCGAGGAACGCGTCGTAGGCGTCGTCCACGACGTAGACGCGCTCGACGCCGATGCAGGTCTGGCCGGCGTTCGCCATCGCGCCCCACAGCGCCGAGTCGGCGGCGGCGTCGAGGTCGGCGTCGGAGTCGACGATGCAGGCGTCCTTGCCGCCGCACTCGGCGACGATCGGCGTGAGGTTCGCGGCGCACGCGGCCATGACTTTGCGGGCCGTCCGGGCCGAGCCGGTGAACGCGATCTTGTTGACGCCGGGGTGGGACGCGAGCGCGCCGCCGGTCTCGCCGAAGCCGGTGACCAGCTGGAACACCGGGCGCTCCGGGATCACCGTGCTGATCAGCTCGGCCAGCAGGACGCCGACGCCCGGGGTGAACTCCGACGGCTTGAACACCACGGCGTTACCGGCGGCGAGCGCGTAGGCGATCGAGCCCATCGGGGTGAAGATCGGGTAGTTCCACGGGCCGATCACGCCGACGACGCCGAGCGGCTGGTACTCCAGGACGCACTTCTGGTTCAGCGACATCGCGCCCGGGAACACCGTGCGCGGGCCGAGCACCTTGGCGGCGTGCCGGGCGGCCCAGTCCAGGTGCGAGATCGCCATGACGGTCTCGAGCTGGGCGTCCTGCAGCGTCTTGCCGGTCTCCTGGTGGATGAGCTCGGCCATCCGGTTGAGGTTGCGGGTGAGCGCGCCCTTGACGTTCAGCAGCCGGACGCGCCGCTCCTTCCAGCCCAGCTCGCCCCACCACGCGGCCGCGTCGCGGGCCTTCGCGACCGCCTCCCCGACGGCGGCGGCGTCGTGGACGGGGTGCTCGGCGACCACCTCGCCGGTGGCGGGGTTCAGCGACGGGAACGTGGTGCTTTCCGTGGCGACGGACATGGTGCTGCCTCCGGGCTGCTCAACCGGGTAAGTGACCACTTGCCTGCTACCGGCTAGTAAATCACCTTACGTCGCCGTCCGGGATCCAGCTCCCGTGGAACCCCGCCGGGACGCGCCGGGGCAGCTCCACCCGGGCCCGCTCCGACAG
>NZ_JBFAOF010000748.1:0-3679 GCF_040675125.1 Spirillospora sp. NPDC049652
ACCTTCCGTCCGCGCGGCGCACCGCCGAACTGGCGGGCCTGCTGGGCCCGGACGCGCACGCCTTCCAGGTGGACGTCGCGGACGCGGGCGCGATGGAGGACTTCGCCAAGGCGGTCCTGCACGAGCACGGCGTCCCCGACGTGGTCGTCAACAACGCCGGGATCGGCATGGCGGGCGGGTTCCTCGACCACACGCCGGACGACTGGAAGCGCGTCCTGGACGTCAACCTGTGGGGCGTCGTGCACGGGATGCGGCTGTTCGCGGCGCCGATGGCCGAACGCGGGGAGGGCGGGCACATCGTGAACACGGCCTCCGCCGCCGCGTTCACGCCGTCCCGGACGCTGCCCGCCTACTCCACCAGCAAGGCGGCGGTGCTGATGCTCAGCGAGTGCCTGCGCGCGGAGCTGGCGGGCCGGGGCATCGGCGTCACCGCGATCTGCCCGGGCATCGTGAACACCAACATCACCAGGACGTCCCGGTTCGTCGGCCGGGACGACACGGCGCAGGCGCACGACCGCGAGCGGGCCTCCCGCGCCTACGCCCGGCGGAACTACGGCCCCGACAAGGTCGCCGAGCAGGTCGTCCGCGCGGTGCTGAGGAACCGCGCGGTCGTCCCGGTGACGCCCGAGGCGCACGTGAGCCGCCTGCTGTCCCGGCTGTCCCCCGGCCTGATGCGCCTGTTCGCCCGCCTCGACCTCGGCTGACCGCTCCGTCCCCGGGGGCCCGCTTCCGGCCCCCGGGACGGAGCGGTCAGGAGGCGTTGGTCAGGTTGAGGCCGCTGTCCGGGTCGAACAGGTGGACGGCGGACGGGTCGAAGTCGAGCACGACGTCCTCCCCCTCCCGCGCGGGCGACTTGGGGTCCAGGTGCGCCACCAGCTCCAGGCTGGTCTGGTCCGAGCCGCCCGAGAACGCCTCGGCGAGGTGCTCGGACTGCACCGCGCCGGAGTCGTCCAGCGCCAGGTAGGCGAGCTTCTCCGAGCCGAGCGACTCCAGGATGTCCACGTGCCCGGTGAAGGTGTGGGCGCGCCCGTCGAAGCCCTTGCGGCGGGTGGCCCGCGGGTCGTCGAACGCCTCCGGCCGCAGGCCCATGATGAGCTCCTTCGGCGCGTCGTGCGCGGCGATCGCGCGGCGCATGGCCTCGGTCAGCGGGACGTCGCCGAGCACCGTCGTCAGGTGGTCGCCGGCGACCTCGGCGGGCAGGAAGTTCATCGACGGGGAACCGATGAACCCGGCGACGAACAGGTTGCAGGGGTGGTCGTACAGCTCCTGCGGCGAGCCGATCTGCTGGACCACGCCCCGGCGCATCAGCACGATCCGGTCGCCGAGGGTCATCGCCTCGGTCTGGTCGTGGGTGACGTAGACGGTGGTGGTGCCGAGCCGCTTCTGCAGCCGCGAGATCATCGTGCGCATCTGGACCCGCAGCTTGGCGTCCAGGTTGGACAGCGGCTCGTCCATCAGGAACGCCTTCGGGGCGCGGACGATCGCGCGGCCCATCGCGACCCGCTGCCGCTGCCCGCCGGACAGGTGCGCGGGCTTGCGGTCGAGCAGCTCCTCCAGGTCCAGCAGGTGCGCGGCCTCCTTGATCCGGCGCTCGGCCTCCGCCTTGTCGACCCTGGCCAGCCGCAGCGGGAACCCGATGTTCTCCCGGACGGTCATGTGCGGGTACAGCGCGTACGACTGGAACACCATCGCGATGTCCCGCTCGCGTGGCGCGCGCTCGTTCACCCGCTCGCCGTCGATGCGCAGCTCGCCCTCGGTGATGTCGTCCAGCCCCGCGATCATGTTCAGGGTGGTGGACTTCCCGCACCCGGACGGCCCGACCAGGATGATGAACTCGCCGTCGGCGATGGTCAGCTCGAACCGGTCCACCGCGACGGTGCCGTCCGGGTACCGCTTGGTCAGCCCGGCCATGGCGATCTCAGCCACCGCTCACCCCTTCACCGCCCCGGAGGTCAGCCCGGACACGATCCGGCGCTGGAACACCAGCACGAAGACCACGATCGGGATGGTGATCACCACGGCCGCCGCCGCGATCGACCCGGTCGGGTCCTCGAACTGGGACGACCCGGTGAAGAACGAGATCGTCGCGGGCGCGGTGCGCGCCGCGTTCGACGAGGTCAGCGAGATCGAGAACAGGAAGTCGTTCCAGCACACGATGAACGCCAGGATCGCGGTGGTCACCACGCCCGGCACCGCCAGCGGCACGATCACCAGCCGGAACGCCTGCAGCGGCGTCGCGCCGTCCATGGTGGCGGCCTTCTCCAAGTCCCACGGGATCTCCCTGAAGAACGTCGAGAGCGTGTAGATGGTCAGCGGCAGCGCGAAGGTCACGTACGGCAGGATCAGCCCCGGCCAGGTGTTGAACAGCCCGAGCCCGCGCTCGATCTGGAACAGCGGCGTGACCAGCGAGATCTGCGGGAACATCGAGATCAGCAGCGACAGCCCGAGCACGGCGTTGCGGCCGGGGAAGCTCAGCCGGGCCACCGCGTAGGCGGCCATCGTGCCCAGCACGATCGCGATCGCCGTCGAGATCAGGCCGATCCCGATCGAGTTGCCCAGGCCGCGCACGAAGTCGTCGTTCTTGAAGATCCCGCTGTAGTTCGACCAGGTCCACCGCGTCGGCCAGAACGTCCCCCCGGAGACGGTGGCCGGCTCCTTGAACGACAGCGAGGCGATCCAGACGACCGGGACCAGCGCGTACACCAGGACGAGCAGGTCCAGGAAGGCCCAGCGGGCGCGCGGGTTCCCGGCCATCACCGCCTCCGCTCCTGCCCGGGCGCGGACGCGCCGAGCACCTTGACGAACAGCACCGGCACCACCGAGACGCCCAGGAAGATCAGCACCGACATGGTCGAGCCGATGCCGAGGTTCAGCCCGGAGATCAGGTTGTGGTAGGCGATGATCGACACCGACGAGGTGTTCTGCGCGCCGTTGGTCAGCACGTAGATGTCGTCGAAGATGCGCACCGCGTCCAGGATCCTGAACAGCAGCGCGGCGAAGATGGTCGGCGCCATCAGCGGCAGCACCACCAGCCGGAACCGCTGCCAGGCGGACGCGCCGTCCATCGCGGCGGCCTTCAGGGCGTCCTCGGGCACCAGCGCCAGGCCCGCCATGAGCAGCAGCGACATGAACGGCGTGGTCTTCCAGACCTCCGCCAGGATGATGATCGCCAGGGACGGCCAGTGCTCGGTCAGCGGCGCGCTGCCGGCGGGCATGAACCCGGCCAGCCAGCCGGTGCCGGGCGTCCAGGCGTACTTCCAGCCGTAGGCGGCGGCGACCGTGACGATGCCGTACGGGATCAGCACGGCCGTGCGCACCAGGCCCCGGCCGGTCAGCGTCCGGTACATCACCAGCGCGATCGCCATCCCGAGGACCAGCTCGACCGCCACGCTCACCACCGTGACCACGGCCGTCACCCAGACCGCGTTCCACCAGAACCCGCTGGTCAGGACCGTGCCGTAGTTCGACAGCCCGATCCACGCGCGGCGGCCGGGGAAGCGCAGGTCGTAGCGCTGCAGCGACAGCAGCACCGAGTAGACGATGGGCCAGCCGGTGACCAGCAGCATCACCAGGGCCGCCGGGGCGCACATGTCACGACCTGGAACGTCCCGCCGCGAAGCGGGTAATATACCCCCCGGGGGGTTCCCCCAGGGGGTATCGTGGCCCGACCCCCGGCACG
>NZ_JBFAOF010000749.1:0-3676 GCF_040675125.1 Spirillospora sp. NPDC049652
CCGACCGGCGGGCCGACGACGCCCACCCGGCCGACGCCCTCGGACACTCCGACGACCACGCCGACGCACAGCGAGACGCCGTCGCCGCCCGAGACCACGCCGCCGCCGGAACCGACCAAGCCGCCGTCGCCCGGCACCGGCAACCAGGGGCAGTCGCCGCCTCCCGGCGGCTGACCGACCGGCGCTCCCCGTCCCGGCCGCGCCCGAAACGTGATCTTCGCCACGTCCGGGGCGGCCGGTCCCGGCCGTGTGCTGGGAATATCCCCTTCCGTCCGGCGTCCGCCGGGCCGCCCGGCATCGGCGTGTTGGCGCGTGTCCACCGCGCGTCCGGACGCCGCGCCGTAGGCTGGAGACCGCTGGAGCCGGGGTTCGCGACGACCTCGTGAACAGGCTCCCAACCGGCCGAAAGCGGCCGGAAACCACCGTGACCTCCGCCATGGAACCGCCACGTGACGGGCGCGTCGAGCGGCGCTGCCCAAGTCGGCTTTTTGGTCATTCCTGGCTACGCTGACGCAGTGAGCAGCGCCACAACGGAGTGGCGTAGGTCTCTTCTTCGGGAGTTGTTTGATGGGCGGCAAGCTCGACCAGGCCAAGGACGACCTGCTGAGGAGGGCGGCGGAGACCTGTCTCCAAGGCTCCGGTTCGCGGGGGGATCTCGACGACGCGGTCGCCTTCCTCCGCCTCTACTACCGGCACGTGGCCTCGGAGGACCTGTTCGACCGCGACCCCGCCGACATCTGCGGGCCGGCGATGGCGCACCGGGCCCTCGGCGAGGACCGGCCGCAGGGCCGGGCCAAGGTCCGCGTGTTCACCCCCACGCTGGAGGAGTGCGGCTGGGACCCTGGGCACACCGTCGTGCAGGTGGTCACCGACGACATGCCGTTCCTGGTGGACTCGGTGGCGATGGAGCTGAACCGGCACCACTACACCACCCACATGATCGTGCACCCGCAGCTCGGGGTGGACCGGGACGTCGCCGGGCAGCTGCACGCCTTCCGCTCCAACCTGCAGAGCCCCACCGACGTCGACGAGTCCTGGATCCACATCGAGATCGACCGGACCAGCGACCGCGCCCGGATGGAGCAGCTGGAGGACGACCTGCGCCGCGTTCTGCAGGACGTGCGCGTGTCGGTCGAGGACGAGCCGAAGATGCGGGCCCGGGCCGGGGAGATCTCCGAGCTGGTCTCGCGGACGCCGCCGCCCGTCCCGGAGAGCGAGCGCGCCGAGACCGTCGAGCTGCTGGACTGGCTCGCCGACGGCCACTTCACCTTCCTCGGCTACCGCGACTACACGCTGACCGACGACGGCACGGCGCTGCGCCCCGTCCCCGGCACCGGGCTCGGCATCCTGCGCAACGACAAGCCCGAGTCCGGCGGTTTCGCCGCGCTGCCGCCCGAGGTGCGCGCGAAGGCCACCGA
Organism: Spirillospora sp. NPDC049652; assembly: GCF_040675125.1. Classification (NCBI taxonomy): domain Bacteria; kingdom Bacillati; phylum Actinomycetota; class Actinomycetes; order Streptosporangiales; family Thermomonosporaceae; genus Spirillospora; species Spirillospora sp. NPDC049652. The sequence continues at coordinate 1,419 of NZ_JBFAOF010000749.1, forward strand.
GCGGAAGCTGCTGATCGTCACCAAGGCCAACTCCCGCTCGACCGTGCACCGCCCGCTGTACCTGGACTACATCGGCGTCAAGAAGTTCGACGACAACGGCGTCGTCGTCGGCGAGCGGCGGTTCCTCGGCCTGTTCACGCACGTCGCCTACAGCGAGTCCATCGGGCACATCCCGGTGCTGAAGCGCAAGCTCGACCAGGTGCTCGAACTCGGCGGGTTCACCCCCGGCAGCTACGACGGCCAGGACCTCGTGGAGATCCTGGAGACCTACCCCCGCGACGAGCTGTTCCAGGTCTCCGCCGAGGAGCTGCTGCCCATCGCGCTCGGCGTGCTGCGGCTGCGCGAGCGCCGCCAGCTCAAGCTGTTCCTGCGCAAGGACGCCTACGGCCGGTTCATGTCCTGCATGGTGTACCTGCCGCGGGACCGCTACACCACCAAGGTCCGGCTGCGCGTCCAGGAGATCCTGCGCCGCGCGTTCGACGGCGTCGCGGTCGACTACAGCGCCAACGTCACCGAGTCGCTGCTGGCCCGCCTGCACGTGGTCGTGCGCGGCGAGCGCGGCCGTCCGCTGCCGGACGTGGACGTCGAGGAGCTGGAGGCCCGGCTCGCCGCCGCGACCCGCTCCTGGGCCGACGACCTGACCGACGCGATCGTCGAGCAGTGCGGCGAGGAGAAGGCGGGCGAGCTGACCCGCCGGTACGGCGACGCGTTCCCGGAGGGGTACAAGGCCGACTTCCCGGCCCGCACCGCGGTGAGCGACCTGCGCCGCCTGGACGCGCTCGGCACCGACCCGGCCGTGGCCGACGGCACCTCGATCAACCTGTACGAGCCGTTCAGCGCCGAGCCGGGCGAGCGCCGGCTGAAGATCTACCGGCTGGGCGAGCCGATCTCGCTGACCCGCGTCCTGCCGCTGCTGTCCAACATGGGCGTCGAGGTGGTGGACGAGCGCCCGTACGAGATCAACACCGGCGAGGGCCGGCGCTACTGGATCTACGACCTCGGGCTGCGGTACGAGCCCGCCGCCGAGGTCGCCGAGGACGACGTCAAGGGCCTGTTCCAGGACGCCTTCGAGGCGCTGTGGCGCGGCGACATCGAGAACGACGGGTTCAACGCGCTCGTCCTGCACACCGGGCTGAACTGGCGGCAGGCGATGATCCTGCGCGCCTACGCGATGTACCTGCGGCAGACCGGGACGTCCTTCTCCAAGCGCTACATCGAGGGCGTGCTGCTGCGGAACTCCGGCATCACCCGGCTGCTGGTCCGGCTGTGGGAGTCGCGGCTCGACCCGGCCCTCGCCGGCGGCGAGACCGAGCGCTCCGCGGGCATCACCGAGGAGATCACCGGCCGCCTGGAGGACGTCGCGAGCCTCGACGAGGACCGCATCCTGCGCGCCTACCTGGCGATGATCCAGGCGACCCTGCGCACCAACCACTACCAGCGCAAGCCCTACCTGGCGCTGAAGTTCGACCCCGAGCGCATCCCGGACCTGCCGCTGCCGCGGCCCAAGTTCGAGATCTTCGTGTACTCGCCGCGGGTCGAGGGCGTCCACCTGCGGTTCGGGTCGGTCGCGCGCGGCGGGCTGCGCTGGTCCGACCGGCGCGAGGACTTCCGCACCGAGGTCCTCGGCCTGGTCAAGGCGCAGGCGGTGAAGAACACCGTGATCGTCCCGGCCGGGGCCAAGGGCGGCTTCGTCGGCAAGCAGCTGCCGGACTCCTTCGACCGCGAGGCGTTCATGAAGGGCGGCATCGCCTGCTACAAGGAGTTCATCTCCGGCCTGCTCGACCTCACCGACAACCTCGTGGACGGCAAGGTCGTCCCGCCGCCGGACGTCGTCCGGCACGACGGCGACGACACCTACCTGGTCGTCGCCGCCGACAAGGGCACCGCGACGTTCTCCGACATCGCCAACGGCGTCGCCGCCGAGTACGGCTTCTGGCTCGGCGACGCGTTCGCGTCCGGCGGCTCGGTCGGCTACGACCACAAGGCGATGGGCATCACCGCGCGCGGCGCGTGGGAGTCGGTCAAGTACCACTTCCGCTCGCTGGGCAAGGACGTCCAGAACGAGGACTTCACCGCCGTCGGCATCGGCGACATGTCCGGCGACGTGTTCGGCAACGGCATGCTGCTGAGCGAGCACACCCGGCTCGTCGCCGCGTTCGACCACCGGCACATCTTCGTCGACCCGGACCCGGACGCCGCCCGCTCGTTCGCCGAGCGGCACCGGCTGTTCGCGCTGCCGCGCAGCTCCTGGGCCGACT
>NZ_JBFAOF010000750.1:0-3671 GCF_040675125.1 Spirillospora sp. NPDC049652
CTGGCGTACGCGGGAGCGAGCCAGGGCGGCATCCAGGGCGCGGCGCTCACCGCGCTCGCCACCGACTGGCGGCGGTCCGCGCTGATCGTCCCCGGCATCAACTACAGCACGATGCTGAACCGCAGCGTCGACTTCGCCCAGTACGAGACGCTGCTCAACATCAGCTACCCGGACAAGCTCGACCAGCAGCTCGTCCTGAACCTCATCCAGATGCTCTGGGACCGCGGCGAGGGCGACGGCTACGCCGCGCACGTCACCCGCGACCCGCTGCCCCGCACGCCGGCGCACCGGGTGCTGATCCACGAGGCGTTCGGCGACCACCAGGTCGCCAACATCGCCACCGAGGTGATGGCCCGCACGCTCGGCGACGTCCCGGTGCGGCAGCCCGCGCTCGACCCCGGCCGCAAACCCGACGTCACACCGTTCTGGAACCTGCCCGCGCTCACCCGCTACCCGCACGCGGGATCCGGCCTGGTCATCTGGGACAGCGGCACGCCCGCCCCGCCGCTCACCAACACCCCCAACACCGCCGGCAGCGACCCGCACGGCGACACCCGCGGCTCCGCGGAGGCGATGTCGCAGCTCGCGACGTTCCTGGCCACCGGCCGGATCGTCGACACCTGCGGCGGACGCCCCTGCACCATCCCCCCGCGCCCCTGACCCTCCCGCGACCCTCCCCCCCCCCGGCGACACCGAGAGATCTTCGAGGAGCACCCCCATGCGCACCCTCCCCCCGAAGACGACCCTCGCGGCGGCGACCGCCGTCACGACCGCGCTGACCCTGCTGGCCCCCGCGTCCCCCGCCCTGGCGTCCCCCATCCGCACGGCGCTCACCACGGGGTCGCTCACCACAGGGTCGGTCTTCACCGCCGCCACCGTCACGCAGGCCGCGGACGGCTCCTACACGGTCGCCTGGCAGGCCCCGGACGCCGGGAACGTCACCGTCACGGCGGTCACCGACGCGTCCGGCGGCGGCGCCGCGCGCCCGGTCGGGTCAGGCGGGACGTCCGGCACGGTCACCGCCACCGGCCTGCCGTCCGCCGCGCGCTGGTACTTCCGGCTCGTCCCGGCCAACGGCGCGCCGCTCGTCGTCGCCGACCGCTCCCTGCACCTGCCGCACGCCCGCAACCTCCGCGACGTCGGCGGCTACCGGACGGCCGACGGCCACTGGGTGCGGATGGGCGTCTTCTACCGCTCCAACAAGCTGAGCGACCTCGACGCCGCCGACCAGGCCACGCTCGCCGCCGACAAGATCAGACTCGTGGTGGACCTGCGCAACCTCCAGGAGCGCCTCGACGCCCCGGACAAGCTCCCCACCGGGGCGTCCTACAAGGTCGCGGACCTGATCGACGTCACCAAGGGCCTTCCGACCGGCGACGGCCTCACCCTCGCCCTGCTGCTGGCGCTGCCGAAGCTGCTCTCGTCCACCAAGGACGCCGAGCAGAACCTCGGCTACCGCCTGATGGTGAACGCCCCGAGCGCCCGCGCCGCCTACCGCGACCTGCTCACCTCGCTGGCCGCCCAGCCCGACTCCGCCCTGTTCCACTGCACCGCGGGCAAGGACCGCACCGGCTGGGGCGCCGCCGTCCTGCTGACGATCCTCGGCGTGGACCGCGCGACCATCTACAACGACTACCTGGCCAGCAACACCTACTACGGCTCCGACAGCGTCCGCGCCAACTGGCTGGACGCCGCGTTCGCCGAGGTCGACCGCTCGTTCGGCTCGTTCGACAACTACGTCCGCCAGGGGCTCGGCGTGTCGGACGCCACGATCGCCTCCCTGAAGACCCGCCTGCTGGCGTCCTGAGGGGAGCCCCGATGAAGCGACGAATGAGGCGGCGAATCCCGAGTCTGGCGGCCGCGACCGCGCTCGCTGTGGCCCTCGTCGCCGCGCCCGCCTCGGCGGACGGCTGGCAGCAGGTCTCCAGCGACACCTTCTACCTGACCACCGCCCTCCAGCGCTCCCAGGGCGTCACGACGGACGGGAGCGTCTGGTACTTCTCCTGGCAGTACGGGCTGAGCAAGGTCTCCCTGACCGGGGGCACCCTGGCGTCCAACCCGACGGCCATCCCCGCCGGGCTGGCGCTGCAGGGCGACAACCACATCGGCGGGATCGACTACTACGACGGCAGGCTGTACGTCCCCATCGAGGACGGCAGCAAGTACCAGCACCCCTACATCGCCGTCTACGACGCCGCCACGCTCTCCTACACGGGCACCGCGTTCGCGCTGCCCCAGGACATCCAGCGTGACGGCGTCCCGTGGACGGCCGTCGGCGACGGCTACCTCCTGTCCTCGGAGTACGACGCCACCGCGCTCAACGCCTACAGCCTCACGGACGGCCACCTGGTCAAGCGCATCCCGCTCAGCCGGCCGATCCCGCACGTGCAGGGCGCGAAGGTCCACGACGGCAGCCTCTACGCCTCATCCGACGGAGCGACCAAGGCCGTCTACCGGATCGCCCTCGACACCGGCGCCGTCACCCAGGTCCTGGCGCCGAGCCTGCCGTCCGGCACCGAGGTCGAGGCCCTGACCTTCCTGCCGCGCCCGGACGGCTCGTTGCTGCACGTCCTGGACGTGGCCCCGAACCGGCTCTCCGTCAACTTCCGCCACTACCGCCCCTGACCGCCGGACCCGGGGTCCGGCGCCTGCGGGTGAGCACGCCGGTGACCGCGGCCAGGACGAGCACGGCCGCGGTCGTCACGGCGGTCGCGTGCGCGTAGGTCGTGAACGGGACGCCGGACGCGCCGGGCGTCGCGCCGAGCGCGCGGGCGAACAGGCCGCCGATCAGCGCGACGCCCGCCGCGTTGGCGATCTGGGTGGCGGTCAGCAGGACACCGCTGGCGGCCCCGGCGTCGGACGGGTCCACGCCCTCCAGCACCCGGCCGATGAGCGGCGCGGCGACCAGGCCCTGCCCCGCCCCCGCGAGCGCGAGCACGGGCGGCAGCGCGACGGTCTGGACGTCCTGCGGCACGGTCAGGACGATCGCCAGGACCCCGCCGAGACCGGCCCCCATCAGCGCCGTCCCGAGGGTGAGCGCGCCCCACCGGCGACCGGCCAGGCTGGTCACGGCGAAGCCGATCCCGAGCGGCGCGAACGCCAGCCCGCTCCCCAGCGGGGAGAGCCCGAGCCCGGCCTGCAGGTGGTACGCCAGCAGCAGGAAGAACCCGGCGTTGCCCGCGTAGAACGCGAGGACGGTGAGCAGCCCGCGGACGATCCGCCGCTGGGCCAGCAGGCGCGGCGGCACGAGCGGGTCCGCCTGCCGCCGCTCGGTCCGGGCGAAGACGGCGAGCAGGACCGCGCCGGCGACGACGCCCGCCGCCACGACCGGCCACCCCCGCTCCAGGACGGGCGGCAGCAGCAGCGCGACGAGCGCGAGCGCCAGCAGCCCGGCCCCCGGCAGGTCGATCCGCGCGCGGGCGCCGCGGCTCTCGCGCACCGTCCGGCCCGCGACCGCCAGCGCGACCGCGCCGATCGGGACGTTCACCAGGAACACCGAGCGCCACTCCAGCCCGAGCGGGTTCCACGCGAGCAGCGCGCCGCCCACGATCTGCCCCGCGATGGACGCCAGCCCGATCGTCGCGCCGTAGGCGCCGAGCGCGGTCGCGCGGGCCGGTCCGGTGAAGGCGTCCTGGACGATCGACAGGACCTGCGGCAGCATCACCGCCGCC
>NZ_JBFAOF010000751.1:0-3668 GCF_040675125.1 Spirillospora sp. NPDC049652
CGTTCGGGACCTGAGGTCCGGACGCGGCGGCCCGGACCGGTCAGGTGCGGCGTGCGCCGCGCCGGGCGGAGATCACGGCCAGCACCGCGCCGGCCGCGAAGATCAGGGTTCCCATTACGTTGACCTGCGGCGGGGTGCCGGTGCGGGTGGAGGCGTACACCCACAGCGGGAAGGTCACCGTCGAGCCGCTGGTGAAGTTGGTGATGACGAAGTCGTCGATGGACAGGGCGAAGGCGAGCAGCGCCCCGGACACCACACCCGGCATGATCATCGGCAGGGTGACCAGCCGGAACGTCTCGACCGGCCCGGCTCCGAGGTCCTTGGCGGCCTCCTCCACCCGCGGGTCGAGGCCGACCACCCGGGCCCGGACGGTCACCGCGACGAACGAGATCGAGAACATCACGTGCGCGATCAGGACCGTCCAGTAGCCGCGCGGCAGGTCGAGGCTGACGAACATCGACAGCAGCGACGAGCCCATCACGATCTCCGGGCAGGAGATCGCCGCGAACAGCACCAGGTTCGTCATACCCTTGCCGCGGAACCGGAACCGGCCGAGCGCGATCCCGGCGAACGTCCCGAGGACGGTCGTGATCACGGTGCTGAGCAGCGCGATCGAGAGCGAGTTCCACAGCGCCCGGGTGAGGTCGCCCTTGTCGAACAGGTGCCGGTACCAGCGGAGCGTGAAGCCCTCCCACTGGAAGTTCTGCTTGCCGTGGGTGTCGTTGAAGCCGAACACGATCATGATCGCGATCGGCAGCATCAGCCACGCGATGATCAGCCAGGTGTAGACCCGCAGGCCGAGGCCGTCCCGCTCGATCCGGCGGCGCCGCCGCACGGCGGCCGGCTTCTCCAGGGTGGTCGTCATCGTCCCGCCGCCTCCAGAACGTCCTCGGTGCCCAGCGCGCGGGCGTAGGCGAAGATCCCGACGAGCAGCATCGCCATCAGGGAGAACGACAGCGCCGACGCCAGCGCGTAGGAGCTGTTGTCGAAGTACTCGGTGCGGATGATGTGGCCGATCATCACGTTGTTCGGCCCGCCCAGCACCTCGGAGTTGACGTAGTCGGACGCCACCGGCACGAACGTCATGATCACCCCGGCGAACACGCCCGGCAGCGACAGCGGCAGGACCACCCGCAGGAACGCCTGCGTCCGGCTCGCGTACAGGTCGTAGGACGCCTCGATGACCCGGTAGTCGATCCGCTCCAGCGCCACGTAGATCGGCAGCACCATGAACGGCAGGAAGTTGTAGGTCAGCCCGGAGACCACCGCGAACCCGCTGTCCAGGACGTGGAAGTCCTTCGGCACCAGGCCGTGGTTCCGCAGCGGCCCGAGCAGCGGCCCGTTGTCGGTCAGCACGAGCTTCCACGCGAGCGTCCGCAGGACGAACGACACGAAGAACGGCAGGAGCAGCAGGAACAGGTACGTCGACTTGCGCCGGCCGCCCTTGAACGCGATCCAGTAGGCGGCCGGGTAGGCGAGCGCGATGCACGCGGCCGTCGCCAGCAGGCCGTACCGGAGCGACCGCAGCAGCTTGTCGCCGTAGGTGTGGAAGCCGTCGGTGTAGTTGCGCCAGTGCCAGGTCTGGGTGAAGCCGTCGATGATGTTCCCGGTCATCAGCGACACCGAGAACATGAACACCAGCGGGACGACGAAGAACACCGCCATCCACAGCCCGCCCGGCAGGATCATCAGGTACGGGGTCAGCGCCCCGCGCAGCCGTGCCATCGCTCAGGCCCCCTGCGGGATCGTCTGGAAGACCTTCTGGTACCGCGGCAGCTCCTCGTTGGTGAGCGGCCGGTAGGTGCGCAGCTTGGCGTAGTCCGCTGCGGTCGGGAAGATCAGCGGGCTGGTCGCGAGCCGGTCGAGGTCGGCCTTGTCCTCGCCGGTCGCGGCGGCCGCCTGCTGCCTGATCACGTCCTGGACGCCCGGCACCGGCGTGACGTAGTTGATGAACTCGGTCAGCGGCGCGTTGTTGCGCGGCGCGTACAGCCAGTCCATCAGCCGGATCGCGTCCACCGGGTTGGCGGCGGTCTTCGGCAGCATCATGCAGTCGCTCCAGATCGTGCCGCCCTCCTTCGGCACCACGAACTTCACGTCGGGGCTGGACAGCGTGTACACGTCGCCGGACCAGGCCATCGTCAGCCACACGTCGCCCTTGGTGACGGCGTCGATGTAGCCCTGCTCGAAGTACTTGCGGACGATCCCCTTGTCGCGCTGGGACCGCAGGAGGTCCCCCGCGCGCTTCCAGTCCGCCTCGCTGGACTTCTCTGGATCGGCGCCGACCGCGAACATGCCGAAGTTGCCGAGCTCCTGCGAGTCGCTCATCATCCCGACCTTGCCCTTGTACTTCGGGTCGAAGAGCTGCTGGACGCTGGTGATCGGCTCCTTGACGTACTTGGAGTTGTAGGCGATGCCGGTGAGGCCCGACATGTACGGGACGCTGAAGACGTTGCCGGGGTCGTAGGCGCGCCGCTTCGCCTTGTCGCTCGCGTACCTGGCGAAGTTCGGCAGCCGCTTGTGGTCCAGCGGCGCGAGGTAGCCCAGCTCGACCAGCTCGGTGAACTGGATGCCGTTCGTCACGACCATCAGGTCGAACCCGATCGACTGGTTCGCGGCCAGCGGCGCCTGGATCTTCCCGAACCAGTCCGCGGCCTCCTGGATGGCCTCCTTGTAGGTGACCGAGATCCCGGTCTCCTTGGTGAACTGCTTGATCGTGGAGTGGTCGTCCTCCATGTAGCCGGGCCAGTTCGCCCAGTTCACATGGCCTTTCCCGGTGCGTCCGCGCCAGTACTCGTCGATCTTCGCCTGGGTGACGACCCCGTTCCCGCCCCGGCCCGGAATGCCGCAGCCCGACAGCGCGGCCGCGCCCGCCAGCGCCCCCACGGCCCCGAGGAACCCGCGCCGCGTCGTCAGCCCGCGCAGCAGCGCCGGATCCGGCGCGCGACGCGCGCCGCCCGCCCCGCGCGGTGCGCCCGGCAGGCCCGTCACTCCGCGCTCCCGATCAGGTAGGAGTGCTGCGGCTCCCAGGACAGCCACACCCGGTCGCCGCGGCGCGCGACGTCCTCGGCGCTCATGGCGTTCTGGACGAAGACCACCACGTCCGCCCCGGCGTCCGTGGTGACGTTGTAGTTCGTGGAGGTGCCCAGGTAGACGACCTCGCTGACCACGCCGGGCACCCGGGACAGGCCGTCGCCCGGCTCGTCCGCGGTGATCTGCATCTTCTCCGGCCGGACGGTCAGCTCCACGGTGGCCCCGGACGCGACGCTCTGCCCGTCCCGCAGGACGGCCACGACGCGTCCGCCGTCGCCGTGCCGCAGCACCGCCCGCCCGTCGCCGCTCTCCACCGCCTCGCCCGCCAGCAGGTTGGACGTGCCGATGAACCCGGCGACGAACTTGCTGGCCGGACGCTCGTAGATCGCGCGCGGCGAGCCGAGCTGCTCGACCAGCCCGTCGTTCATCACCGCGATCCGGTCCGACATCGTCAGGGCCTCGCCCTGGTCGTGCGTGACGTACACGAACGTGATGCCGACCTCGCGCTGGATCCGCTTCAGCTCGACCTGCATGGCCTGGCGCAGCTTCAGGTCGAGGGCGCCCAGCGGCTCGTCCAGCAGCAGCGCGCGCGGCCGGTTCACCAGCGCCCGGGCCAGCGCGACCCGCTGCTGCTGCCC
>NZ_JBFAOF010000752.1:0-3664 GCF_040675125.1 Spirillospora sp. NPDC049652
GGCGCGGGCGCTCCCGAGTCCAAGGGCGGCGAGTGGACGCAGATCTACGGCGGCGAGACGCGCTGACCGTCTTCGATCCTGCTGATCCCGTTCCCGCCTGATCCCTGCTCCGGCCTGATCGCCGGTCCGGAACCGGACGCCGCGGTGCCGCGTCCGAACGGTCGTCCCCGCTGCCGGGACGCTCCTCAGGAGGTGGCTCATGACCAACGGAGCTCGGCACGCCCTCGGCGCCCTCGTGGGGCTCGTCGCGTCCGCGGTGCTTCTCGGCTGGTTCGCCCTGGTGGCGAACCGCTTCATCGACTGGCGGAACTCGGTGATGCTGCGCTACATCACGCACGGGGCCGGCGGGAAGGGGGTCGTCCTCGTCCTTCTGGTGCTGGTCTCCGGGGCGTTGCTCGCCGGGCTGTGCGCGCCGCGCCTGTCGCCGCTGGCGTCGCTGATCCCCGGGGTCGTCCTGGTGATGGTGAACGCGTTCTGGTTCGTCCAGCCGCTGTTCGTGATGGAGCACATCGCGCGCCCGCTCAAGGACCGCTGGGTGATCGACTACCTGGACATGCTCTCCACCGGCATCGTCCTGCTCGCGGGCGGCGTGCTGATCGCGATGTCCGTCCTGCCGTCCAGGTGGCGCGGGCCGATCACGGACCGGACGGGTCCGGGCATGGCGTTCTCCGGCGTTCCCGGACCGGGGATGTCCGGCCCGGTGCCGTATGGGCAGCCGTCCGCGTACCCGCCCGCGCCGCCCCAGACCCCTCCGCAGAGTCCGCCGCACACCCCTCCGCAGGGCGACCCGCCGCCCGCGCCGCCGCCCGCCTAGCTAGCGGACGGCCGCCAGGACGCCCGGGACGTCGTTGACGACCATGGCGTCCACCCCGGCCGCCGCGTAGGCGGGCGCGGCCTCGGCGGTCGGGCACCAGGCCATGAACGCCAGGCCCGCCTTGTGCGCCGTGTCCACGATCTGGTCGAGCGGACGCAGGCGGCTGTCGGGATGCTCGAACCCGCAGGACGCGGTGTGCACGGCGACGGCCTGGAGGCCGAGCCCGGCGGCGGCCGGGACGCCGTGCCACAGCGGGAACCGGAGCCAGGTCAGCAGGCCCAGCGGGACGTCCGGCAGCTCGTCCTTGAGGAACAGCAGCAGCGACGGGTCGAACGAGGTCACCAGCAGCCGGCGCCGCCGGGCCTCGCGGCGCAGGATCGGGGCGAGCAGCGCGCCGGTGCGCCGGGACGGGGCGTCCACGGCGTCCTCCAGGACGGTCTTGACGTCCACGTCCACCGGGACCTCGGGCGGCAGCCCGTCGAAGACCTCCTCCAGCCGGGGGAGGCCGGTCTCCGCCGCGGTCCGCCCGACGACGAACGCGCCGTCCGGGGTGGTCGGGTCGTGCCGCAGGACGAGGGCGTCGTCGGCGGTGCGGGTGACGTCGATCTCCACCCAGTCCGCGCCCGCGCGGACGGCCGCGAGCATCGAGTCCAGCGTGTTCTCCGCGACGGGCGCGCCGGCGGCGTCCGGGAGCGTGCCCGCGCCGAGGCCGCGGTGGCCGATGACGGCGGGCGGACGGTCGAAGATCATGAATCCTCCGCGGCGAGGTGCTCGGCGATGACGATGTCGAGGGGGTGGGTGACCTTGAGGTTGCGCTCGTCGCCGAGGACGACGGTGATCGGGACGTCCGGCAGGTACCGGTGCACGATCCCGCAGTCGTCGGTGGCGCGCAGCGCCGGGTCGGCGAGCGCCAGCTCGTAGGCCTTGCGGACGGTCCCGAGCCGGAAGGCCTGCGGCGTCTGGAACCGGACCAGCGACTCGCGCGGCGGCATCGCGGCGACCATGCCGCCGCTGACCTCCACGATCGTGTCCGACGACGGCACGCCGACGGCGACCGCCTCGTAGCCGTCCAGCCCGGCGAGGACCCGGTCGATGACGGGCCGGTCGACGAACGGCCGGGCCGCGTCGTGGATCAGCACCCGGGTGTCGTCCGGACGGCCCGCCAGGGCGCGCAGCGCGGCGGCGGACGAGGCGGTGCGGGTGTCGCCGCCCTCGATGACGCCGGTGACCTTCCGGTACGGCGCGACCATCGCGGCGGCGTCGCGCAGGTGCCCGGCGTTCATCACCACCAGCACCTCGTCCACGCCGGGATGCCCGTCGAACGCGGCCACCGACAGGGCGAGGATCGGCCGTCCGCCGACCTCGATGAGCTGCTTGGGGCGGCCCGCGCCCATCCGCTGCCCGATGCCGCCCGCGAGCACCACCGCGACCGTCGCCATGGTCTTCCCTTCCTCACCGCACCCGCCGCGCGGGCCCGGCGGGCCGCTGCCCGGCCCGGGACCGGCGCGCGGCTCGACCCGTTCCGGATCTTTTCTACCGGACACGCCGCTGCGACGCGGACGGTCACTGATTCACTACTCTCTGCCACGACACTCTCCCGACCCGCCGGAGGCGCCGATGACCCTCGCCGTGATCATCGCGACCGGACGGGCCGCCGGCCCGGACCCGTTCCCGGCGGCCGCGGTGCCCGTCCCGTCCGCGGACGGCGGCGTGAGCCTGCTGACCAGGCTCGTCCGCCAGCTGGAGCGGCTCGGGGCGGCCGACCACCGGGTGCTCACCCGGCCCGCCCTCGCGCCGCCGCTGCGCAAGGACGGCCACGACCCGGTCGAGTGCGAGGACACCGCCGCCGACCTGCGCGAGATCGCCCGGCTGACGCTGCGGGCGCGCACCCCGGTGGTGCTGCTGCCCGGCGACCTGGTGATCAGTGACGAGCAGCTCGCCCGGCTCGTCCTGGACGCCCCGGGCCGGCCCGCGACGGCCGTGACGGTGCGGCGGCTCGGCGCGGCCGCGCGTCCCGTCCGGGTGGACGCGGCCGGACGGGTCGTCTCGGCGGGCTCGGCGTTCCACCGGGTGTCCGCCCCGACGGCCGACTTCATCGGCCCGATGTGCGTGGGGGAGCAGCGCACCGTGCAGGCGGCTGGGATCGCCGAGAACCTCGCCGCCCTCCTGGAGACGCCCGGAGCGCTCCCCGCCCCCACGGCCCTGCCGGTCACGCCGAAGGCCGCGTTCCCCGCCATCTCGCCGTCCGCGCTCACGACCTGGACGACGCCTCGCGCGGTACCGCCGCCGCAGCCCGAGCACACCGCCACGGACGAAGGCGAAGACGACGACGCGGCGGACGACTACGACGCGCTTGAGCTGATGCTGGTCGGGCTCGTGCGCGCGGGGGTGCCGGTCACGGCGGAGGCGGCCGTTCCCGAGCTGGTGTGCCGCCGGGCCGCGAGCGTGGAGGCCGCCCAGGCGGCCGTGGAGGCAGCGGAGAGCGCCGACGAGGACGGGGTCCGGCTCCGGGCGGCGGTCAAGCGCGACGACGGCTGGTTCGCGACCTACGCGGTCAGCTCGTGGTCGCCGCTGCTGGTCCGGACGGCCGCCTGGTTCGGCATCGGGCCGAACGCGGTGACCTGGGCCTCGGGGGCCCTGGCGGCGCTCGCCGCGTTCCTGTTCGCCGGCGGCGAGCCGCACGGGATGGTCACCGGCGCCGTCCTGTTCTACCTGGCCTTCGTGCTGGACTGCGTGGACGGCCAGCTCGCCCGCTACACCCGGCGGCACAGCGCGTTCGGCGCCTGGCTGGACGCCGTGCTCGACCGGGCCAAGGAGTACGCGGTCTACGCGGGGCTCGCGGCCGGGGCG
>NZ_JBFAOF010000753.1:0-3657 GCF_040675125.1 Spirillospora sp. NPDC049652
GCGACCGAGGACGTTGACCTGGACGGCCTGGTGATCAGACACCTCCCGCCCCGGCCGGTTCGACCGGCTGATGCGCCGGCTCGTCTACCGGCGGATGCGGCTCCCGCAACCGCCGACGGTCCCGGCGGCGCCGCCCGCCTCCCCGCCCTTCCTGACCCGGTGAACGGGACGACGCCATGAACGACCTGGTGATGCTCGTCCGGACCTACGAACCGGACCGTCCGCTGCGGATCTGCCGCGCCCCCTATCCGCCGGCGCGGGGCACGACGGCCGTGCTGATGATCCCGCGCGGCGGCGGGCTGCGCGCTCCCCGCCTGACGCTGTTCACCGGCCGCGACGACGAGGATGCGGCCGAGCTCCGCCCGCCCGGCGCGCTCACCGCGCTGGACGCGCACGTCGTGGCGCGCTACGACGACACGGCGGATCTGGCCCGCCGCGAGTTCGCCGATGTGCTGACCGGACGGGTCAGGCGCCCGTCCCAAAGCACCTCCGAGCGGCTGGGCGCGGTACTGCGCCGCTATCCGGGCTGCTCGCTCGCGGTCGGCCCGGCCGGGAACGAGGAGGTCGCGGTGCTGCGCGGCGGCTCGACCGTCCGCAGCCGCAGCGCGCCGCGCCGCTCCCGCCTCGGTCCGGACCTGTGGCCGGACGTCCACGGCTCCTTCCTGTACTGCTGGACGACCGCCGGGCTGCCCCTCAGGGACCTGTGCCGAGGCGTCCTGATCGTCGGACGCCTCGGCACCTTCGGCGACCGTCCCCACCTGGAGGCCACCGGCCGCGTGCTCATCACCGCCCTAGAGGAGGGCGCTGACGGAGCGGCGACCTGGGGGGAGGCCTCATGAGCCCGACGGTGCTGGTGGCGGGCGCCGTGAGCCTGTACGCGACGGTCGGCGTCCGGGACTTCCCGGTCGCCTACGCCTCGCGGTCCAAGCCGTCGTGGATGGAGTTCTCATGTTCCGGCGTCGCGCTGAGCGTCTCGCGCGTGCAGACGGCGTTCGGCCACCGTGTCCGGCTCTGCGCGCTCGTCGGCGACGACGGCGCGGGGACGGCCGTCCGGGCGGAACTCGCGCGGCTCGGACTGCTCGGACCGGGAGTGCTACGGACGGCGGTGTCGACCACGGGCGTCGTCCTGGTGAACGAGCAGGGCCGGCGGATGGGCCTGCCGTACCTGGCTCCGCTCGACCACGAGGTCTACCCGTGGGAGACGCTGCGGGCGCAGGCGTCCGGGGCGGACCTGCTCGTACTGACCAACATCCGGCCTCTCCGCCCGCTGGTCGGACGCGCCGCCGGCCTGGGCGCACCGATCGCGGTTGACCTGCACCAGATCGACGGTCCGGACAACGAGTACAACCGGCCGTGGCTGGAGCACGCCCACATCGTGTTCGCCAGCCACGAGCGCCTGCCCGAGCCCGCGGTCTGGGCGAAGGAGGTGTTCCGCCGCTACCCGCGCTGCGGCGTTCTCGGGATCGGGATGGGCGACCGCGGCGCGGCCGTGGCGCTGCGTGACGGGCGACTGGTCCGGGTGGCCGCCGTGGTCCGTAGGCCGGTGGTGAACACCTCGGGTGCGGGCGACGCGCTCTTCTCGACCTTCCTGGCCATATGGCTGCGCACCCGTGACCCGGTCGCCGCGCTGCGGGCGGGCGTCGTCCATGCGGGCTGGAAGATCGGGTTTCGGCGGCCGTCCGCTATGACGCTCCGCCCGGACGAGTTGGCGGTGCTGTGCGAGGCCCGTCCGCCGCGCACCGTGGTCGGACGGTGGGACTGAGCTGGCCCGGCGGCCACGGGTCAGGGGCCCGCGAGGTCGGTCAGTCGGCGGTCGACGGCCTCGGTCGGCAGGGCCAGCGCGGTCAGGATCTGCCTGGCCTCGGTGAGGAAGCGGACGGCGGTGTCGGGGGCGCCGCCGTCCGCCTCGAACTCGGCGTACGCCCTGAGTACCGAGACCGTGCCCGTGCCGGAACCGATCGTCCTCATCCGCGCGAGCGCGTCGGCGAACAGCTCCGCCGCCTCATCGCGCTCCCTGACGTCGGCCTTCGCGCGCGCGAGGAAGAGGATCGTACGGGCGAGGTCGTAGGGGGCGTCTACCTGGGTCAAGGCGTCGCGTGCGTCACCGAGGACGTCGATGGCGTCCTGCGCGCGCCGCGCCTCCAGCAGAACCGAACCCAGGTCGCAGAGCATGCGCGCAGCGCGCCGGGTCTCACCCAGGCCCCGATAGATGGCGAGGGCACTGGTGTAGCGGGTGACGACCGAGTCCCAGCGTTTGCGGTCCGCGTCCAGGAGGCCGAGGCGGCGCATCGCCCCGCCTTCGCGCTGCCGGTCGCCGAGCCGCTCCCAGATGCCGAGGGCGGCGAGGAAGTTCTGCTCGGCTCCGTCCAGGTCACCGAGGACGCGGCGGGTGAGTCCCGTCCGGTTGAGCATCTTGGCCTCGGCCTCCGCGTCACGGGCGGCGCGGGCCGCGTCGAGGCCGAGTTCCTCGAAGTCGAGCCGCTCCGCCCGGTGCCCGCGATGGACGAACAGCGGCCAGGACGCGTCCACCAGGAGCCAGCACGCCTCGTAGAGGCCGTCCTCCTCGGCTCTGGACGCGACGGCGTACAGGCTGCTGAACTCAACGTCCAACCAGTCCAGCGCCTCCGCCGATGTCGCGAACCCACGCGCGGCGGGCACGCCCTCGACGGGCGCCGGCTCCCGGAGCCGCCGGTAGGGGGCGATCGCCTCGCTCGCCGCGAGTGCCGTGCGCAGGCACCACGCCGCGGCGCGCTCCAGTGCCGCGGCCCGATCGCCCGACGACACCGACTCATGAGCCGTCTGACGCGCGTGCAAACGGGTCAGCTCATGGAACCGGTATCGCCCCGACGAGATCTCCTCAAGCAGGTTGGCGTCGGCGAGCGTCTCCAGAGCGTGCGCCGCGTCGTCCACCGCGACGGATGCCAGCGCCGCCGCGACGGACGCGTCGAACGCCTCCCCCGGATACAGGCCCAGCAGGGCGTACAGGCCCCGCGCAGGTTCGGGCAGGGTGCGGCGTGAGAACTCCAAGGCGGCCTCCACCGTGACGTCGCTCTGGATGTCGCGCGCCGTGAGGACGGTTAGCCGGCGCCTTTCCTCCCCCAGCGCGTCCACGATCTCTCCGACCGTCCAGCGCGGACGGCTGGCGAGGCGCGCGGCGGCGACCGTCAACGCCAGCGGCGAACCCGCGCACAGCTCTACCAATCGGGCGGCGTGGTGGCGTTCGCGGCCGATCCGCTCCGCGCCGACCATCAGGTCGAGCAGCCGCAGGGCCGCGCCCGCGCCGAGCGGACCGAGCCGGATGCCGCGCGCCCCGCGCGCCAGCAACCCGGTCAGCCGCCACCGGCTGGTGACCAGCGCCAGGCTGCCGGACGAGGCGGGCAGCAACGGCGTCACCTGCGCGGCCGACAGCGCGTCGTCCAGCACGACCAGGACGCGGCGGTCCGCCGACATCGACCGGTACAGCGCCGCCCGTTCCCCCAGCTCCACTGGAATCCGGTCGAAGGGGACGCCGAGGGCGCGCAGGAAGCCGCCGAGCACGTCGGCCGGCAGTGCGGGCTCGACCGGCGCGTGTCCGCGCAGGTCGGCGTAGAGCTGGCCGTCCGGGAAGTCGCCGTGCCGCCGGTGCGCCCAGTGCAGCGCCACGGTGGTCTTGCCGAT
>NZ_JBFAOF010000754.1:0-3655 GCF_040675125.1 Spirillospora sp. NPDC049652
CGACGTCCGGGTGGAACACGCTCGGGACGATGTAGTTCGGGCCCAGCTCGCCCGGCGTGACGACCTCGGCGAGGGCCTGCGCGGCGGCGAGCAGCATGTCCAGGGTGACGCCGTTGGCCTGCGCGTCCAGCAGCCCGCGGAACACGCCGGGGAAGGCCAGCACGTTGTTGATCTGGTTCGGGTAGTCGCTGCGGCCGGTGGCGACCACGGCGGCGTGCTCGCGCGCCTCGTCCGGGGACACCTCGGGCTCGGGGTTGGCCAGCGCGAACACGATCGCGTCGTCGTTCATGGTCGCGATGTCGTCGCCGGTGAGGATGCCCGGCGCGGAGACGCCGACGAAGACGTCCGCGCCCGCGACCGCGCCCTTCAGGTCGCCGGCGTAGCCCTCGGAGTTGGTGTGCTCGGCGATCCAGCGCAGCGAGTCGTCCAGGTCGGTGCGGCCGAGGTGGACGGCGCCATAGTAGTCGCAGACGACGACGTTCTTCGCCCCGGCGTGCAGCAGCAGCTTCAGGATCGCGCTGCCCGCCGCGCCCGCGCCGGACATCGCGATGCGGACCGTTCCGATGTCCTTGCCGACCACGCGCAGCGCGTTGGTGAGCGCGGCGAGCACGCAGATCGCGGTGCCGTGCTGGTCGTCGTGGAAGACCGGGATGTCCAGCAGCTCGCGCAGCCGGGCCTCGACCTCGAAGCAGCGCGGCGCGGAGATGTCCTCCAGGTTGATGCCGCCGAACGCGGGCGCGAGGATCTGCACGGTCCGGACGATCTCGTCGGTGTCCTGGGTGTCCAGGCAGATCGGCCAGGCGTCGATCCCGGCGAACCGCTTGAACAGCGCGGCCTTGCCCTCCATCACCGGCAGCGCGGCCTCCGGGCCGATGTTGCCGAGGCCGAGCACCGCCGAGCCGTCGGTGACGACCGCGACGCTGTTGCGCTTGATCGTCAGCCGCCGGACGTCCTCGGGGTTGCGGGCGATGGCGAGCGAGACCCGCGCGACGCCCGGGGTGTAGGCCATGGACAGCTCGTCGCGGTTGCGCAGCGGCACCTTCGACTGCATCTCGATCTTGCCGCCGAGGTGCATCAGGAAGGTCCGGTCCGAGACCTTGTGGATCTTGATGTCGTCGATCGTCTCCAGCGCGGCGGAGATCGCCTCGGCGTGCTCGGTGTCGCGGGTGGCGATGGTGACGTCGATGCGCAGCGTCTCGTGACCGGCGGTGTTCACGTCGAGGGCGGTCACGATGCCCCCGGCGTTCTCGACCACGTGGGTGATCTGGCTGACGGCCTTGCCGCCGGCCGGGACCTCCAGCCGGACGGTGATGGAGTACGACACGCTGGGCACGCTGGCCACGACACTGCTCCCTGTCTACCGGATTACGTCTTACCGGCTACGTCTTCGTCCCGCCCGGAGCCGACGACCGGCTTCCGGGATGGCGTGAGCGCGCTACTCCGAGGGCGTCCTGTGGAGGGCGTCGCATGGGGCGGGCGGGGCGCGGTCACCGCCAAAGAGGATACGCGCTCGCCGCGCCGTCCCCGATCAGAAGGACACTTTGTACGTGCGGCGTTAAAAAAGCGCGTTCTGCAACATGTCGCATAGGTGCGCTCCGTCCCCGTCCACGCTAGGGATCCGGGCGCACCCAGGGACCTCCGGGTCGGACAACGCCACAGGGCGCGTCCCCGTGTCGAGGAGCGCGCCCTGTGGCGTGCCGTCCGGATCAGAAGAGCGCGCTCTGCAGCGAGCGGCGGGCCTTGGTGACGCGCGGGTCGTCCGCCGGCAGCACCTCGAACAGCAGCAGCAGGTGCTTGCGGACGGCGTCGCGGTCGTCGCCCGCGGTGCGGCGGACGGCGGAGACGAGGCGGCCGAACGCGGCCTCGATCCGGCCGGAGACCATCTCGACGTCGGCGGCGTCGATCTGCGCCTTGGCGTCGCCGGGCTTGGCCTCGGCGTCCTGGAGGACCCGGCCCGGGTCCAGCGTCTGCGCGCGCCCGCTCAGGTCGACCAGCGCGAGGCCGCGCTTGGCCTCGTCGTCCCTGGGGTCGCGGGCGAGGATCTCCTGGAACGCGGCCCGCGCCTCGTCCAGGTTCCCGGCGCGCAGCGCGTCGTCGGCCCTGGCGTAGACGGGGTCGGACGCGGGGTCGGCGGCCGCGGGGGCCTCGGCGGCGGCACCCTCGGGGATCAGGCCCTCCTTGACCAGCGCCTCGAAGAGCTGGTCGACGGCCTGGCGCACCTGGGCCTCGGGGGCCGCACCGTTCAGGAACGGCAGCAGCTGCCCCTGGACGACCGCCGCCACGAACGGGATGCCGCGCACGCCCATCTGCTGCATGTACGCGCCGAGCTGCGGGTTGGCGTCGATGTCGACCTTGGCGAGGATCCAGCGTCCGGCCGCCTCCTGCGCCAGCTTCTCCAGGATCGGGCCGAGCTGCTTGCACGGCCCGCACCACTCCGCCCAGAAGTCCACGAGGACCGGGACGGTCTGCGACCGCTCCACGACCTCGGTGTTGAAGGTCTGGTCGGTGACGTCCACGACGTACGGGCCGCCCGCCGGGCCACCCGCCGGCGCCCCGGCGGCGGCGGACGCGCCGTCCCCGGCCTGGGCCGCGCGCGCCTGGCGCTCCTGGCGCTGTTTCGAAGCCGACTGGACGGCCCCCAGATCGACGGCGCCGTACAACGAAAAGTCCCGAGAAGGCATATGTACATCCTGCCGCATGAACGCGCGCGTCGCATGAGCAGCCGGAGTGTCCTCCGGCACTGGTCCCGGCGGCCCCGCCGGACGGGGCCGCGGCGCGCGCGCAGTGGGGACGGGACAGGCACAGCACAACGGACCGGACTTCTCCCGATACGGATCAGCCAACGACGCGAAAGGTAAAGAATCCAAGCGCCCTCGCTCAATAGCAAAAGCGAGCTGACGGCGATCACCAAGACTGGTTATAGTCGCCTGGTCGTGCACGGATCGACGGCCACGAGAGTTTCATCGGGCGGGCCTGCTCGGCCGGGGTGAAACGTGCCGCCGGACGACGGGCTCGCGGGCGGGCGGGGCTGTCGGGAACCGAGCTCGTGAACCAATGGGGGGAAAACTGAAATGGTCGCGGACGCATCCGCGATCGTGGCCCATGGGATGGGGGTCCGCCGCGGGGGGCGGTGGCTCCTCCGTCCGACGGCCCTCGGTATCGCTGAGGGCCTGATCGGTGTTGCCGGTCCGCCGGGCGCGGGCAAAACAACGCTGCTGGCCACGTTCGCGACGCTGCGCCGACCAAGCGTCGGCGAAATAGAAATCCTCGGTCACCGTACCGGGAAAACCTCGGATCTGCGCGCCGTACGGGCGCGGATCGGCTATCTCCCGTCAGGCTTCTGGCGCGATTCGAACATTTCCGCCGCGGAATTCGTGGGCTATGCGGCCTACTACCGGCGGGCCCGGGAATCGGACGCGCGCGGCATTCTGCGGCGGCTGGAGCTGGCGGATGTGGCGGACACCGCGCTGGCCCTTCTGCCGCCCGACGTCCGGCTGCGGGTGGGCCTCGCCGCGACGTGCGTGCACGAGCCCGACATCGTCCTGCTGGACGACCCGCTCGACGAGCTCCTCGAACCCGCCGGGGAGGACGGGCGCGGCGAGTTCACGGCGTCGCTGCCGCGCCTGCTCGGCCGGCTGGGCGCGTTCACGCGCAG
>NZ_JBFAOF010000755.1:0-3655 GCF_040675125.1 Spirillospora sp. NPDC049652
GCACGGCCCCGGCGCGCACCAGGCCAGGCACTGGGCCGAACTCGCCGCCGAGGACGGCGCGGACGGCGTGCTGTGCCTGCCGCCGACCATGTACCGCGCCAACCGGGGCGAGATCATCGCGCACTACGAGGCGGTCGCGTCCGCCGGGCTGCCGGTGATGGCCTACAACAACCCGATCGACACCAAGGTCGACCTCACCCCTGACCTGCTCGCCGAGATCGCGCAGATCGACGGGATCGTCGCGGTCAAGGAGTTCTCCGGCGACGTCCGCCGCATCCTGGAGATCAAGGAGAAGGCCCCCGGCCTGGAGGTCGTCGCCGGCGCCGACGACGTCACCCTGGAGGCGCTGCTGATGGGCGCGACCGGCTGGTTCGCGGGCTTCCCGAACGTGTTCCCCGCCGAGTCCGCCGAGCTCTACGAGCTCGCCACCGCCGGGAAGCTGGAGGAGGCGCGGGCGCTGTACGAGCCGCTGGTCGCCGCGTTCCGCTGGGACTCGCGCACCGAGTTCGTCCAGGCCATCAAGCTCGGCATGGAGATGGTCGGCCGGTACGGCGGCCCGTGCCGCCCGCCGCGCGGCCCGCTCACCGCCGAGCACCGCGCCGGGGTCACCGCCGACATGGAACGCGCCATCGCCGCCCTCGAGCAGCGCAAGGCCGCCTGATGCGAGCGGCCCGCGCGATCAGCGCGGTCGACTCCCACACCGAGGGGATGCCGACCCGCGTCGTCACCGGAGGCGTCGCGCCGATCCCCGGCGCGACCATGGCGGAGCGCCGCCGGCACGCGATCGAGCACCTGGACGGGCTGCGCGGCTTCCTGATGAACGAGCCGCGCGGGCACGCCGCGATGAGCGGCGCGCTGCTGCAGCCGCCGCTGCGCGACGACGCCGACTGGGGCGTGGTCTACGTCGAGGCGAGCGGGTTCCTGCCCATGTGCGGGCACGGCACGATCGGCGTCGCGACCGTGCTGGTCGAGACCGGCATGGTCGAGGTCACCGAACCGGAGACCGTGGTCCGGCTGGACGTCCCGGCCGGGCTCGTCGAGGCCCGCGTCGCGGTGAAGGACGGCCGCGCCGAGAAGGTCACCCTGCGCAACGTCCCGTCCTTCGCGCTCGAACTGGACGCGAAGGTGGACGTCCCCGGCTACGGGACGCTCACCTACGACATGGCGTACGGGGGCAACTTCTACGCCATCCTCGACCTGGAGTCGGTCGGCCTGCCGTTCGAACGCGCCCGCAAGGACGACATCCTCACGGCCGGCCTCGCCATCATGGACGCGATCAACCGGCGGAACCGGCCCGTCCACCCCGAGGACGAGCTGATCGGCGGCTGCAAGCACGTCCAGTTCCTCGCGCCCGGCTCGACCGCCGAGCACAGCCGGAACGCGATGGCGATCCACCCCGGATGGTTCGACCGGTCGCCGTGCGGCACCGGGACCAGCGCGCGGATGGCCCAGCTGCACGCGCGCGGCGAACTCGCCCTGGGCGCCGGCTTCGTCAACGAGTCGTTCATCGGCACGAGCTTCACCGGCCGCCTCACCGGCACGACCGAGGTCGGCGGGCTGCCCGCGGTCCTGCCCGAGTTCTCCGGACGGGCCTGGATCACCGGGACCGCCACCTACACGCTCGACCCGAGCGATCCCTTCCCCGAGGGCTTCGTCCTCTGACGCGGGGGCGCGTTCTCCGACGTCCGGCTTCACTCCCCGACGTCGGGGGCCGGTCCTCCGCCGCGCCCTCGTCCGAGGCCCTGGCGCGCCGGGCGGCGACCCCCGCCGCCCGGCCGGCCTCCCTTCCCACCCCGTCTCCACCCCTCGACCTCCCCGGAGGTGCCCCGCATGTCCCGACTCATGCCCGAAACAGGGCTCGACCCGCAGCCGAAGCTGCTGTCGCGGTCCGGAATGTTCCGGCTGAAGCCGGTCGACACGTCCGAAGAGGAGCAGGCCGGCGGACTGCGCCGCACCATGGGCCTGTGGCAGCTGGTCGCGCTCAGCCTCGGCGGGCTCGTCGGCGCGGGCGTGTTCTCGCTCGCGGGCGTCGTCGCGCACGAGGACGCCGGCCCCGGCGTCATGATCTCCTTCCTCATCGCGATCGTCGCCAGCGCCGCCGCCGCGCTCTGCTACGCCGAGTTCGCCGGGATGATCCCGAAGGCCGGCTCGGCCTACACCTACTCCTACGCGGCGCTCGGCGAGCTGGTCGGCTGGGCCATCGGCTGGGACCTGCTGCTGGAGTACACCGCGATCGTCGCGGTCGTCGCCATCGCGATCTCCGGCTACCTGTCCTACCTGTTCGGGCAGATAGGCCTGGACCTGCCGGACTGGATGCTCGGCGCGCCCGGCACCGGCTCGGGCCACAAGGTGGACCTGTTCGCCGCGCTGCTGTGCCTGCTGCTGGCCTTCGTGCTGTCGCGCGGCACCAAGGAGTCGGCGCGCTTCGAGACGATCCTGGTCGTGGTGAAGCTCGCCATCGTCGCGCTGGTCATCGTCGTCGGCGCGTTCCACATCTCCGGCGGCAACTACACGCCGTTCCTGCCGTTCGGTGTCGGCGGCGCGATCTCCGGCGCGGCCACCACCTTCTTCGCCGTGTACGGCTACGACGCGATGAGCGCCGCCGCCGAGGAGAGCGCCGAGGCCAAGAAGGTGCTGCCGCGCGCGATCGTCATCTCGCTGGTCATCGCGGCCGTCATCTACGTCGCGGTCTGCCTGGTGCTGCTCGGCATGGTGAAGTACTCCGAGATCGACACCAAGAGCCCGTTCTCCAGCGCGCTCGCCTCGGTCGGGTTCGCCTGGCTCGGCACGGTCGTCGCGATCGGCGCGGTCGTCGGCATCACCACGTCCGCGCTGGCGAACATGCTGGCGGTCACCCGCGTCTGGTTCTCGATGAGCCGGGACGGCCTGCTGCCCGCCTGGTTCGCCCGCAACCACGCCACCCGCGCCGTCCCGACCCGGGTGATCTGGCTGGTCGGCGCGGGCTCGGCGGTCATCGCCGGGGTGCTGCCGATCCGCGAGGCCGCCGACCTCACCAACATCGGCATCCTGATGGCGTTCATCGTGGTGTCGGCGGCGATCGTGGTGCTCCGCCGCACCCGCCCGGACCTGCCGCGCTCGTTCCGGACGCCGCTGGTCCCGCTCGTCCCGCTGATCGGCATCGCCTTCGCGATCTGGCTGATCGCCAACCTCGACTGGGTCACCTGGGTCCGGTTCGCCGTGTGGATGCTCATCGGCCTGGTCGTGTACGCCTTCTACGGGTACCGGCACTCGGCGGAGAACCGCTCCGCCGGGGACGCCGTCCCCGACCCCAACCCCGAAGGGAGAAACCCGTGAGCGACACCGCTGTCGGCTCCGTGGTCGACACCGTGGTCACGGCGGCGGCCGAGGCCGCGCCGGAGTGGGCCGCCGCGCCCCGCAGCCGGTCCTCGGCCCTGGTCGCGGTCGCGAACGCGCTCGAGGAGCACCGCGCCGAGCTGGTCGAACTCGCCGACGCCGAGGCGCACCTCGGCCCGGCGCGGCTGAACGGCGAGCTGACCCGCACCACCTTCCAGCTCAAGCTGTTCGCCGAGCAGGTCGACCAGGGCCGCTACCTGGACGTCCGGATCGACCGGCCCGACCCGCAGTGGCCTACCGGTCCCCGGCCCGACCTGCGCCGCTACCGCGCCGCGCTCGG
>NZ_JBFAOF010000756.1:0-3652 GCF_040675125.1 Spirillospora sp. NPDC049652
GGTCTGCGGCTTGTCGTCGTCGTCCTCGACCAGGCCCTTGGTCTCGGCCTTCAGGATGCGCGCGGACTTGCCGAGGGACCGCGCCAGCTGCGGCAGCTTCGCCGAGCCGAAGATCAGCACGACGATCAGCAGCAGAATGAGAATCTCGGAGGTGCCCAGTCCAGCCATGTCAGTCCTTCGCAGCAGGTGGTACTCACGACGATCGTACGCCCTCACCGGACTCGGCCGGGGCCCGGGAGTCGCGCAGATCCCGCATCTCGGCGCGGAGCGCCGACTGTTTCGGTCCCAGTCTCCGGCGCGCCCGCTCCAGTTCACGTGCCAGCCGGCGAACGCGCAGCCACACCCGGAACGAGCACCACGCCAGCACCGCCAGCCCGGCGAACCCCAGGGTCACCGCGACCGCCGTCCACGTCATCCCGCCCACGGTAGCCGACCCCTCACACCACGTCGTACAGGGCCAGCGCCCGCGCCGCGTCGTCCCGGACGGCCCCGGCCAGCGACGCCGGCGACACGATCCGCCCCTGGTCGCCCAGGCGCAGCGCCAGCGCCCGCACCCACCGGGTGTCGGGCGTCCGCAGCACCACCCGCAGCCGCCCCTCGCCGAGCTCGGCGACCGACTCGCACGGGTAGGAGTCGGCGACCCACCGGCCGCGCGGCGTCAGCTCCATCGTGACCGTCTCGTCCTGCGGGGACGGCCGGAACAGGCCGGCGTCCACGTCGATCGGCTCCGCGCCGTCGGGCACGTCCGCCGCGACGTCCAGCACCGAGAGATCGGTCACCCGGTCCAGGCGGAACAGCCGGACCGCCTCGGCGCGGCGGCACCAGCCCTCCAGGTACGTCGTGCCCTCCACCACCAGCAGCCGCATCGGGTCGACGTCCCGCTCGGTGTTCTCGTCCCGCGTCGGCACGTAGTAAGTGAGGTGGACGCGCCGCCGCCCGTCGATCGCGGCGCGCAGCCGCGCCAGGGCGTCCCCGCGCGTCTCCACCTCCACCGCGACCTTCCCGGCGGCCTGCGCCGCCGCGCCCGCCGCCTCCTCCAGCTTGGCGATCAGCCGGGACAGCGCGTCCCGGTCGTGCAGCTCCGGCAGGCCCGCCAGCATCCGCAGCGCCACCAGCAGCGCCGCCGCCTCGTCGGCCTTCAGCCGCAGCGGCCGGGCGATCGACTCGGCCTCGGTCACGGTGATCTCCCCGCCCTCGTAGGACAGGTCGATCGGGCAGTACGGGTCCGGCGCGCGCAGCTCCACGCACCACAGCATGTTCAGGTCGTCGATCAGCTGCTTCTCGGTCACCCCGAACGCGGCGGCCGCCTCGTCCAGCGCCACCGCGTCGCGGTTCACCACGTACGGGACCAGCGCGAGCAGCCGCGCCAGCCGCCCGGTGGACGTCCCGCCGGGCCGCCGGGCCGCCTCGCCCTTCGCCGCCTCGGCGGTCCTGCCCCGCGGCGCCGCGACCCGCAGCGTCTCGCTCCGGGCCTCCACGCCCCCGGACGCGCCGCCCTGCAGCGCCCCGCCCCGCGAGCCCTCGTTCTGGGCCGCCTCGTTGTGAGACGCCTCGTCCGCCTGGATGCCGCTCATCGCTCCCCCACCCGCGCCGCGCCACCGGCCGCGTTCTCCTCCGTCATCCCGGCCGCCGCCCCGGTCGCCGCTTCGGGCGTCGCCCGGGTCACCGACTCGTTCGCCGCGAGGACGGCCTTCAGGTGCCCGATCACCGCGTCCCGCAGATCCGGCGGGTCCAGGACCACCACGTCGGCCGCGAACCGCGCCAGATACGGCGCGAACCGGTCCACGTCGCGGAAGGTCAGCTCCGCCTCGTCCCACGCGCCGTCGCCGACCGGCCGCACGTCCCGCGCCCACCGGCGCGGCCCCTGCGCCGCCCCGGCCCGCAGCCGCACCCGCGCCGGACGCGGCTCGGCGGCCTGGTCGTCCCGGTCGAACGCGATCGCCCGCACATCCGCGCCCGCGGGGACGACCACGCTCCCCGCCGGGCCGTCCGGACGCACCGCGCCCGTGATCCGGCTCAACCGGAACACCCGGGGCTCGCCCCGGTCCCGGTCGTGCCCGACCACGTACCAGCGGCCCCGCCGGCTCACCACGCCCCACGGCTCCAGATGCCGCCGCGCGCCGTGCGTGCGGCCCACACCCTGGTACTCGAACGTCACGGGACGCCCGTCCCGGACCGCCTCCCACAGCGGCGCGAACGCCGGGTCGCCCGTGTCGACCCGGGGCTCCACGCCGACCGCCGTCGGCACGTCGGTCTCGACCCCGGCCGCGCGCAGCTTCAGCAGCGCCCCGGACGCCGCGTCCGCCATGCTCGCCCGCTGCCACACCCGCGCCGCCAGGCCCAGCACGGCCGCCTCGTCCGGCGACAGCCGGATCTCCGGCAGCTCGTAGGCCTGCGGCGGGATCCGGTAGCCGATCTCCTCGCCGCCCCCGCCGGACGCGTCGCTGCCGACCTCCAGCGGAACGCCCAGCTCGCGCAGCTCCTCCTTGTCGCGCTCGAACATCCGCTTGAACGCCTCGTCGCCGTCCGGATACCCGGGAACGGCACGCCGGATCTGCTCGGCCGTCAGGTAGCGCCGCGTGGCCAGCAGGCAGACCACCAGGTTGAGCAGGCGCTCGGTCTTGCGCCGCGACACTTCGCGACCACCTCTTCCGCGTCCGAATCCCTCACCGGCGGGCGCACCCGCCCGCCGTCCAGCCACCGGCGCGGCCACCCGCGCCGACTCCGGCGCCGAGCGCGCGCCGCCTCGTCGCCGCCCCCAGGAGGACGCTACCGTCTCCGGTGTGATCCGATGGCGCGAAGGCACAGTACGAGGCATCCGGCGCGAATGGCCCGGAGCGGTCGAGTTGGACGTCGCGGTCGGGGGCGACGGCGACTGCCGCGCCCTGGCCTACCCCGCGCTCGTGGGCAGACCCGAACCGGGCGACACCGTCCTGCTCAACACTACGGCCTTGGCGATGGGTCTGGGGACCGGAGGCTACGCCATGGTCGTCGCCGTCCCGGACCGCCTCCCGCCCGACCCGATCGGCCCCGGCCACCTCGTCAAGGCCCGCTACACCCCGCTGCAGACCACCGTCCTCGGCGTCGACGAGCAGGACTCCCCCCACCACGCGCTGCTGCGCGACGCCGACTCCCTCACCGGCATGCCGGTGGTCGTCGCCGACCTGCACTCCGCGCTCCCGCCGATCCTCGCCGGCCTGCTCGCCGACCGGCCCGGCACCCGGGTCGTCTACGTCATGCCCGACGGCGGCGCCCTGCCCGCCTGGTTCTCCATGTCCCTCGCCCGGCTCAAGGACGTCGGCGCGCTCGCCGCCACCGTCACCGTCGGGCAGGCGTTCGGCGGCGACCTGGAGGCCGCCACCGTCCACACCGGGCTCCTCGCCGCCCGCCTGGTCCTGGCCGCCGACGTCGTCGTCCTCGCCCAGGGCCCCGGCAACCTCGGCACCGGCACCCGCTGGGGCTTCTCCGGAGTCTCCGCCGGAGAGGCCGTCAACGCCGCGTCCGTCCTGTCCGGACGGCCCGTCGGCTCCCTGCGCGTCAGCGAGGGCGACGCCCGCGAACGCCACCAGGGCGTCTCCCACCACAGCCTCACCGCCTACGGACGCGTCGCCCTCGCCCGCGCCGACATCCCCGTCCCCGAACTCGGCGGCCC
>NZ_JBFAOF010000757.1:0-3641 GCF_040675125.1 Spirillospora sp. NPDC049652
CTCGGGCGCTCCGCCGGGCCCGCCGTCCGGCGGCCCGGGATCGTCGTCGGGGGGGTCCGGGGTGTCGTCCGGGGGCTCGGGAGCGTCGTCGTGGTTCTTCGGGGGGTCGTCGTGCTGCGCGTGTTCGTCGAGGACGTCGTCCAGGCGCTGCTCGTCCAGGCCGGGCGCGTCGAACGGGTCGCGGCGGCGGCGGTGCGGCAGCGCCAGCCGGGCCGCCGTCCGGACGTCGTCGGACGTGACCTCCGTGCGCCCGTTCCAGGCGGCCAGCGCCATCGCGGCCCGCGCCGTGACGAGGTCGGCGCGCAGGCCGTCCACCTCGAACGCGGCGCACACGGCGGTGATCTGGCGCAGCGCGGCGTCGGTCAGCACGACCTCCGGCAGCAGCGCGCGGGCGGCGGTGATCCGGTCGGCGAGCGCGGCCTCCGCGCCGGTCCACGCGGCGGCGAACGCGGCCGGGTCCTCCTCGAACCGCAGCCGCCGCCGCACCACCTCGGCGCGCTCGGCCGGATCGCGGGTCGCGGCGACCTCCACGGTCAGCCCGAACCGGTCGAGCAGCTGCGGCCGCAGCTCGCCCTCCTCCGGGTTCATCGTCCCGACCAGCAGGAACCGCGCCGCGTGCCGCACCGACACGCCCTCGCGCTCGACGTGCGACTCGCCCATCGCGGCGGCGTCCAGGAGCAGGTCGACCAGGTGGTCGTGCAGCAGGTTGACCTCGTCCACGTACAGGACGCCCCGGTGCGCGGCGGCCAGCAGGCCCGGCTCGAACGCCTTCACGCCCTCGGTCAGCGCCCGCTCGATGTCCAGCGACCCGGTGAGGCGGTCCTCGGACGCGCCCACGGGCAGCTCGACCAGCCGCGCGTCCCGCACCTGCGCGGTGACGGCGTCGTGGGGGCCGTCCGGGCAGCGCGGGTCGGGGTCGGTGGGATCGCAGGAGAAGCGGCAGCCCGGCACGGTGTCCACCGGCGGCAGCAGCGCCGCCAGCGCCCGCACGACCGTGGACTTCGCGGTGCCCTTCTCGCCCCGCACGAGCACGCCGCCCACGGCGGGCGACACGGCGTTGACCAGGAGCGCGAGCTTGAGGTCGGCCATTCCGACGACGGCGGAGAACGGGTAGCGGACGGCGGAGCCGCGCGTCATCGGCGCATCAGAGAGCGCATGCCTCAGAGTCCTTCCCTCGGGTGTCCACGCCCGTGGTCGGCGGTCGGTGTCACGACGACCGGAGTTCCTGACTCACCGGCTCCCACCGGCTCACAGTTGCGGGCACAGCCCCGGATTCGCACCGGGTTCCTCCGCCGTCGTCGCCTGGACAGGATGGCACACCACCCCGCCTCCGCCCAAGCCGCCGCCAACCCGGAACACCCGCCCGAGCTGGGCGGCCGCGGTCACCGCGCCCCTGCTCAGAGGCTCATCGAGCCGCTCAGACGGGTGCGAGGGCCCGGTTCCGGGCGTCCAGCTCCAGCCGCGCGACCGCGCACCGCATCACGTCGGTGTACTCCCCGGACTTGACGTCCTTCGCGGTGACGAACACCGCGACCTCGTGGGACGGGAACTCGACCAGCCAGCCGCCGTCCTCGACGCTCCTGATCCGGGCGTCCGGAACCCCGGCCGGCGTGGCGAGAAGGTCCGAGAGCCGGTCGAACGCCTGCTCCTCGGACGTCCCGGGCACGAGCGTCCCGTTCGCGAGGACGACGCCGTCCGTCCAGTGCGCGCCGAGGACCGCCCGCGCCTTCTCGGCCTGCTTCGTCCGCTCCACCTCCAGGAACGGGGAGGAGGGACGCGTCGTCCAGTACCCCTTGGGACGCCGCCGCCTCCGGTAGAGCGCGAACGTCCAGATCAGGCAGGTGAGCACGACCAGCGGCGTGAGCAGGACGAGCACCACCGACATCCCGAACCCCGGCGCGTCCACCTGCACCCGCTGCGGGCCCGCGGCCGGGTCGGCGGCGACGGTGACGAGGTCGTCCGCGGGCGCCTTGAAGGCTCCGCCCCACACGTAGGTCTTCCCCTCACCGACGACGACGGCCTTGTCCCCGTGCCGCTTCCGGTCGAGTTTCACGGGCGTGGTCCAGCGGGTCCCGGTCAGGGTCAGCCAGGCCGGCGGGGGCGTGCCCACCTCGACATACACCGTGTACCGCAGGCCCTTGGTCATGTAGATCGAGGCGTGCCCGTCCGCTTCCTCGTGCGAGTACTCCGGATCGAGGGACGCCGCGGTGAAGAGCGCCAGGTGCGTCGCCACGAAGAGGGCGGCCACCGCCGCGAACAACGCGAAAACCGCCGCCGGAACGTAATAAGCGCCCCTGGAAGGGCGAAACGGGCGCTGGTATTGATAAGCCACCGGTTTGACCACGACGCGATCGTAGATGAGGTGTGGTGAACGCAACACGCGGCGACGGCGTGGCCGAGGCCGGCACGACCGGCGCTCCGAACACCGTCGGTGAGCGGGAGGCCGCCCCCGAGAAGCCCGGCGTCACGCGCACGGACATCGACGGAGTGCCGGTCTTCTGGAGCCCCGGTGACGGTTCCGGGGCGTACCGGGTCGCGCTGATGTTCCGCACCGGACGCGCGGACGAGCCGCTCGCGCTCAGCGGCGTCACCCACCTCGTCGAGCACCTCGCGCTGCACGGCCTCGGCCGGGACGACCGGCACTACAACGGCAGCGTCGACGCGCTCACCACCGTGTTCCAGACGCACGGCACGTCCGACGAGGTGGCCGCGTTCCTCGGTGGCGTGTGCGAGGCGCTGCGCGACCTCCCGCTCGACCGGCTGGACGACGAGAAGCGGATCGTCCGGACGGAGGAGGAGCAGCGCGGCGCCGGCATCACCGAGACGCTGGCGCGATGGCGGCACGGGCCGTCCGGGCTGGGCCTGTCCGGGTATCCCGAGGTCGGCGTCCCCGGGCTGACGGGCGAGGACGTCGCCTCCTGGACGGCGGCGCGGTTCACCCGGGGCAACGCGGCGCTCGCGGTCGTCGGCGGCCCGCCGCCCGAGGGCCTGTCCCTGCCGCTGCCGGACGGCCCGCGCATGCCGGTGCCCGAGGCGAACGACCTGACGGGCGGTGGCCGCTCCTTCTTCAACGCCTCCCTCCGGGGGGTCGCGTTCAGCGGCGTCGTGCCCCTGGGGCCGGCGACGGGCGTGTACCGCGGGCTGCTGCTGTCGAGGCTGCACAGGGCGCTCCGGCTGGACCGGGCGCTCAGCTACACCCCGCAGGTCGAGATCGAGCACACCGGGCCCGACACCGGCGAGATCATCGCGTTCGCGGACGGCCTGGAAGAGGTGCTGCCGCAGCTCCTCCAGGCGTTCCTCGCCGAACTGGACGCGCTGGCGGAGGGCCGCATCGACGCCGCCGACGTCGCGCGGGTCATCGAGGAGCACCGGGCCGCGCAGGCCGGGACGGACGGCGGCGGCCGGGTCGGCGTCTGGTGCCTCCGCGAGCTGCTCGGCATCCCGCAGGACGGTCCGGCCGAGGTCGGCGAGCGCCTCGCCGCGGTGACCGCCGAGGACGTGGCCGAGGTCGCGCGGACGGCGATGGACTCGGCGCTGCTCATGCTCCCGCACGGGCGGCAGCCGCCGGACGGCCGCTACCGGCCCCTCCCCACGGCCTCGACGCACTCGGTGGCCGGACGCGTCCACGCGCCGTACCGGGC
>NZ_JBFAOF010000758.1:0-3638 GCF_040675125.1 Spirillospora sp. NPDC049652
GGACCGCCCCGCCGCGCGCTCCTCGCGCAGGCGGCGCAGGTAGAACAGCGAGTAGTCGACGCCGACGGCGATCCCCACCAGCAGCACGATCGAGGACGCGGCGCTGTTCACCGGCACCCAGTGGCCGGCGAGCCGCAGCAGCCCGAACGTCCCGGCGACGGTGGTCACCGCGAGCAGCAGCGGGATCCCGGCCGCGACCAGCGACCCGAACACGGTCAGCAGGATCAGCACGGTGAGCGGAAGCGAGAAGTACTCGGCCCGCTTCATGTCGTCCTTGATGCCGCCGTTGACCGCGTCCGAGAGGCTCTTGTCCCCCGCCTGCGCGAGCCGCACGTCCGGTTGCCGCGCCGCGACCTCCCGGACGGCGCGGACGACCCCGTCGTAGTGCCCGCGGAACTCCTCGTGCGGCCCGGCTATCTGCACGGTGACCAGTCCGGACCGTCCGTCCCGCGACACCAGGCCCGGCCCGTCGAGCGGCGACCGGACGGCTCCGTACGGCCGCAGCGCCGCGGTCAGCTCGCGGGTCGCGGCACGCACGCCGGGGTCGGCAGCGAACCGGGCGCTCCCCTCCCGGCTCTGCACCAGGACGTTCTCCAGCAGGGGGAGGTAACCGGTGTGCGCGTCCAGGACGCGGTCGGCGCGGCCGGACTCGCCGGGGTCGGTGCTGTTCCTCTGCTCCAGGCCGAGGGCCCCGGCCCCGAGGATCGCCGCGACGACCAGGACGAGCCAGCCGGTGATCGCGAGCGTGCGGTGCCGTGCCGACCAGCCCGCGACGCGCTCGGTGATCGGTTTGCGTTCAGGCAGCATGAAGTGCTGTCCTTTCGGTGGAGGAATGCCGCTGTGAGACCCGCCCGGAGACGGGCGGGGTGTGGTGCCTTCACGCCGGGTCGTCGAGTGGCCGCTCGACGGCCCGGCATCGTTTCGTCGTTCTCCTGACGCGCTCCCCGGCGGGCCCGGCTCACTCGACGGTGAGCAGGATCCGCTCCAGCGCGTCCATCCGCTTCTCCATCTCGCCGAGGCTGCGGGCGGTGTCGGTGAGCCGCCGCTCGATCAGCCGCTGGGTCTCCAGGCCCGTCTCGGCCAGCCGCCGGTACTCCTCCTCGCGGGCCAGCGCCGCGCGCGCCCGCACGGTCGCGCCCACCTGCACGATGATCACCGTCACCACGGTGGTCACCAGCGCGAAGAGGCCGACCGCGCCGACCACCTCCGCCAGATCGTGCCCGTCCATCACCCGTCCACCTTCCTGTCCTCCGGCGCGGTCAGGGTCCGCACCGCGCGCCGCACGGCCTCGGGGGTCAGCTCGAGCCGGAACGGGACGGTCTCGTAGTACTTCATCGCCTTCCCGTCCGGCGACACCTCGGCCTGCCCCGCCACCAGCCCGGCCGCCTCCAGCTTGCGCAGATGCACCTGGAGCAGCGGCCGGCTGATGCCGAGTTCGCGCGCGAGATTGCTGACGTAGTCGCGTTCGCCCGCGAGCGCCGCGAGGATCCGCAGCCGGTGCGGATTGTCGAGCGCCGCCAGCACACGGAGCAGTTCGTCCCCGGTCGTCACGCCACCTCCTCAGCACATGCAAAAGAAAATTAGCACGTGCCTACCGGAGTTTGCCAAGCCCCAAGACCACAACCCGCGCGCACCAGGTCGGCGACCAGCTCGTCCCAGGCAGGGCCGACCAGGCGCATGACGCGGAAATGGACAGGCGTTCGCTCTCACCGGCCTGCCACACTGCGGACATGAACGGAAACTCTCTTGATGACGGGCTCGCCGCGAACCGCGCCCTTTGGGATGACCGCGCCCGGGCGCACGGCACCACCCCTAACGACATGCTGTACGACGTCGATTCGTTCCTGGCGGGCCGGCAGACGCTCTACGGGATCGAACGGGAGCTGGCCGGCGATGTGACCGGCCAGGACGTGCTGCATCTGCAGTGCCACTTCGGCATGGACACACTCAACTGGGCCCGTCTGGGCGCCAGGGTCACCGGTGTCGATTTCTCCCCGACGGCGATCGTCCGGGCACGCGAGCTGGCCGAGCTCGCCGGGCTGACCGCCGATTTCGTCGAGGCCGACACGCAGGACCTCCCGTCCTCCCTGGCGAGCAGGTTCGACCTCGTGATCGCCACCTACGGGGTGCTGTGCTGGATCGGCGACCTTGACGCGTGGATGCGTGGTGCGGCGATGGCGCTGCGGCCAGGCGGAAGGCTGGTGCTGGTCGATCTACATCCCGCCTACCAGACCCTCGCCAGCTACGAGCCGCTCGTGGCCGACTGGCCCTACGGCGGAGGAGAGCCCCAGCGCGAGACCGTCACAGGCACGTATTCGGACCCGGACCTGCCGATGAGCGCGCAGGAGGTGGTCCAGTACCCGCATTCGGTGGGCGAGATCGTCACGGCGGCCGCCGGAGCGGGCCTGATCATCGACCGGCTCGGCGAGCACACCGAGGTCGACTTCCCGGGAAGTCGCATCCTCCCCGAAGGCCCCGACGGCAAGCGTCGGTTCCCCTTCGGCGACACCTACCTTCCGATCCTTTACTCGCTGCGTGCGAGATCACCCCGAAGGGCCACCGCGTAGCCGCCGCGCACAAGGGGGGCCGGCACCACCTGGATCTACCGCCGGCCTCCCTGGACCGGGCGGGGCTCACCCAAGCCGCTGCACGACGCCGCCGACGGCGGCCCCATTCGCATCGCGGACGCGGCCCGCCCGGTCCGCTCGGTCGCGCGCCGAGGTCGTCACCGCCTCCCCCAAGGCACCGCTGTCAAGGCCCTCGACCGCCCACCACTTCCCCAAATATCGATATCGTGGATAGTTGGTGTCGACAATAGGCTAGTGTTGATCACATGAAGCTCTCCCAAGGGGTCGAGTGGGGTCTGCACTGCGTCGTGCTGCTGGCGCGCATGCCGGCAGAGACCGTCGTGCGCCGCACCGACCTCGCCGACTATCACGGTCTGGCCGAGCCCACTCTGGCCAAGCACCTGCACTCCCTGACCCGAGCCGGACTGCTGCACGCCGTGCCGGGCCCCAAGGGCGGCTACCGCCTCGGCCGTCCGGCGGCCGACATCAGCGTCCTCGACGTCGTCGAGGCGATAGACGGCACGTCCCAGATGTTCGTGTGCACGGAGATCCGCCAGCGCGGCACCGGCGCTCTGCCCCCCGAGCAGTGCGGTGGGCCCTGCCTGATCAACGCCGCGATGGGCGACGCCGAGCGCGCCTGGCGGGACTCGCTGCGCACGGTCACCATCGCCGGTCTCGCCGCCCGGATCCCCACCCCGGTCACCGCTGGGGAAACGACATGAGACTCCACTCCGTGCTGCCTACCGGAGCGGCCCGCAAGCCGGTCCTGCTGCTGTCGCTGGGCACCTTCGCGCTGGGCACGGACGCGTTCGTCATCAGCGGTGTCCTGCCGGTGCTCGGACGCAGCCTCGGCGTCGGCGTCGGCGAGGCCGGCCAGCTGATCACGATCTTCTCGGCGGTCTACGCGCTGGGCGCCCCCGTCCTCGCGGTGCTGACCGGCAACTGGAACCGGCGTACCGCACTGTTCGTGGCCATGGCGGTCTTCGTCGCCGCCAACCTGCTCGCCGCCGCGGCCACCACCTATCCGATCATGGTGGTCGCCCGGGTGCTCGCCGCGCTGGCCGCGGCGTT
>NZ_JBFAOF010000759.1:0-3631 GCF_040675125.1 Spirillospora sp. NPDC049652
CAGCTCGGCGCGCAGGTCCTGCGCGGCGCGGCGGCCGAGGTAGCGGAACGCGATCTCGCTCTGCTCGCCGCCCGCCAGCTCGACCCGGACCTCGGCGAGCGAGGTCACCCGCGTCACCAGCGGCCGGACGACGTCGATCGCCTGGATCCGGGACAGCGGGATGCGCCGGACGGCCCGCCGCAGCAGCCCGTTCTGGACGACCAGGTCGTCCCCCTCGACCCAGAACCGCAGCCCCAGCCAGCCCCAGAGCCCCGCCCCCACCGCGATGACGCCCGCGATGAGCGACGCGATCAGGAACCGGAGCAGGACGGCCGGGCTGAACGACAGCGACGCCCCACCCTCCGTCCGCGTGAACAGCAGCGGGAACCCGAGCAGCACGAAGTAGACGATCATGATCGCGGCCGCGCGCAGCGGCGCGGTCGCCCAGTGCAGCCGATGCGTCCCCACCGAGAACCGGACCGGCGGAGGAGGCGGGGGCGGCCGGTAGCCGTAGGGCGGCATCGCGTAGGGCGGCCGTCCCGGATAGCCCTGCGGCGGACCGTAGTGCGGACCCGGCGCGTAGCCGGGACGCGGCGGATACCCGGCAGCCGGGTACACCGGCGGCATCCCAGGCGGCCCGTACGGCGTCGGGCCGGCAGGAGGCTGCATCCCATACGGAGGCATGAAGGTGGGACGTGCCCGACCGTCCGGCGGCACGAACCCGGGATTCATCGGAGGCCGAGGCCCCTGGGGGGCGTGCGGCTGCGAACCGGCACCCGCGTACCCGGAAGGCTGAGCACCGGCCCCATACGGCCCGCCACCCGGCCGCCCAGGCCCCTGCGGAGACGCCCATTGAGGACCGGCCCCTTGAGGCCCGGAACCGTGCGGCCCAGGGCCCTGAGGCCCGTACCCGCCGGGCTCCGAAGCGCCGGCGCCGTGCGGGCCGGGCGCCGGCGAGGCGGGGCCGTAAGGGCCGGTACCGCCTGCGGCCGGCCCCTGAGCCGCAACGTCGTCCGAGTCGACTTCCGGTGACCGCGACTGCTCATGGCTCTGACGGTCGAGGTCGTGCGGCGCGGGGCTCTGCGACGCGTCGCCTGCGGACGCGTCGTGCGGGCCGCCGTGGGAAGGCTGGTCCTGCGGCGTGGTCACAGGCCCATGCTCCGCTCCTCGCCCTTGCGGGCGAGCCGGTCGCGGAGCAGGGCGGCCTCGGCCGCGGGGAGGCCGGGGATCGCGGCGTCGGTCGCGGCGGCGGCGGTGTGCAGCCGGACGGTCGCGAGGCCCATCCAGCGCTCCAGCAGGCCCACCGTGACGTCCACGAACTGCATCCGGCCGTACGGCACGACGATGAGGCGGCGGACGAACACCCCGCTCGTCACGATCAGGTCGTCACCGCGCTCGGCGTACCCGTGCGACCGGTACGCCAGCTCGACCACGACCCAGTAGCCCACGAGGACGGCCAGCACCCCCGCGACCCACAGCAGGGCCGCGACCGACCCGCCGCCGCGCCAGAGCAGGAACGCGCCGACCGCGCCGACCGGGATCGCGCGCAGCAGCGCGGCGAGCCGCCGGTGCCACGGGTAGCGCGGGGAGATCCGGGACCACGCGAGCCCCCCGCCCGGTTCGAAGGCGCCCGCCGCCGGATACCCGGCCGCGCCCTCATGCTGTTCCGCCACCGGGTACAACGCGGCACCTCCGGCACCATTCGAAAGCGTCCCGCCCTGGGGAGGCCGTCCGGCGTACGCGCTCTCCCCGGCCTGCCCGTACTGGGTGGACGGCACGGGCTGAGCGCCCTGATCCTGCCGCGCGGACGGCACCGGCGGCGCGCCCTGCGGACCGGGCGGCACACCTTGCGCATTCTGCGCGGGCATCACATTCTGCCCCTTCCCGGCACCTGCCGCGTCCTGGACGAGCGGGTCGGGACCGGGCGGCGGAACATCCGGAAAGCCGGGCGCTTCGCCGGATCTCGGCCGTTCATGGTGGCTTGGGTTCATTAGCCCCTAGTCAACCGGAAAGGACGCCCTCGCCGCGAGCCCCACCACCCCGAACACCCCCGCGCCCCCGCCCCGCCGGGTCGGAAGCGGCGGGCCGCAGTTCCGCCGACCGCGCCGCGCACGTCGCGCACACCGGGCAGGCTTGGCGCGTCGGGCGTGAATGCGGCGGCCGTGGCACGATGAGGACCGTGACCACGCAGAGGACCGTCGGGATCGGTGCGGGCGCCAAGGAGCTGGCCACCGAGGACATGATCCTCAACATCGGCCCGCAGCATCCGTCCACGCACGGCGTGCTGCGCCTGCGGCTCACCCTGGACGGCGAGCGGATCGTCGCCGCCGAGCCGGTCGTCGGCTACATGCACCGCGGCGCGGAGAAGCTGTTCGAGGTCCGCGACTTCCGGCAGATCATCGTGCTGGCGAACCGGCACGACTGGCTGTCGGCGTTCTCCTCCGAACTCGGCGTCGTGCTCGCCGTCGAGCGGATGCTCGGCATGGAGGTCCCGCAGCGCGCGGTCTGGGCGCGGACGCTGCTCGCCGAGCTCAACCGCGTCCTCAACCACCTGATGTTCCTCGGCTCCTACCCGCTGGAGGTGGGCGCGATCACGCCGATCTTCTACGCGTTCCGCGAGCGCGAGACGCTGCAGCGCGTGATGGAGGAGGTCTCCGGCGGCCGCATGCACTACATGTTCAACCGCGTCGGCGGCCTCAAGGAGGAGCTGCCCGCCGGCTGGACGACCCGCGCCCGCCAGGCCGTCGCGGACGTCCGGGCGCGGATGCCCGACCTCGACGGCCTCATCATGGGCAACGAGATCTTCCGCGCCCGCACCCGCGGCGTCGGGACGATCGACCGCGAGCAGATCCTCCAGTACGGGGTCTCCGGCCCGATCGCGCGCGCCGCCGGCGTCGACTTCGACCTGCGGCGGGACGAGCCGTACCTCGCCTACGGCGAACTGCCCGTCCGGGTCGTGACCAGGACCGAGGGCGACTGCCTCGCCCGGTTCGAGTGCCTGCTCGACCAGGCGTACGCCTCGCTCGACCTCGCCGACGCCTGCCTCGACCGCCTCGCCGACCTCCCGCCGGGCCCGATCAACCAGCGGCTCCCGAAGGTGCTGAAGGTCCCCGAGGGCCACACCTACGCCTGGACGGAGAACCCGCTCGGCCTCAACGGCTACTTCCTGGTCTCCCGCGGCGAGAAGACGCCGTGGCGGATGAAGCTGCGCTCCGCCTCGTTCAACAACATCCAGGTGCTCGCCGAACTCCTGCCGGGCTGCCTGGTCGCCGACATGATCGCCATCCTCGGCTCGATGTTCTTCGTCGTCGGCGACATCGACAAATAAGCCCCCGCACCCCGATCACAACGCGGAGGCCCACAAGGGGGACGCGGACGCCGGTAGCGAGCTCCCAGCGCGGACGCGACGCCACGCCCACACCAGCGGAAACCTCCGCCAACAACGGCGAACCGCGCACCAAGGGCGTCCACGACCATGCCGTCAAACAACTCACGCGTCCGCCCAAACTCCCCCCGGCACTCCCGGCCGCCCGCCGACCAAAGCAGCGCGCCCCCTCCGCGCCCGCGTCCGCAACGTCCGGCACGGCCGTCGGCGAACTGCGCGCCGCAGAGTGCCCACGGCCGTGACATCCGGCAGCGCTGGCGCCGGACC
>NZ_JBFAOF010000760.1:0-3621 GCF_040675125.1 Spirillospora sp. NPDC049652
GGGGACCCCGCAGCCGCGGGGCCCCGGGGCGCGGCCGGAAGCGCACCGTGCGTACCGCTATCGTCCGGTGGCCGACCGGCGCCGGCGCGACAGCGCGTCGATGCCCGCCGCCACCAGCAGGACGCAGCCGGTGATGAGGAAGTTGGCGTAGGCGTCCATGCCGAGCAGGCCGAGGCCGTTGTCGATGGTCGCGATGACCAGGCCGCCGAGGATCGCGTCCCGGGCACGGCCGCGTCCGCCGAACAGGCTCGTGCCGCCGATGACGGCCGCGCCGACCGCGTACAGCAGGGTGTTGCCCGCGCCCGAGTCGGTCGCGACCGAGTTCAGCCGGGACGCCGCGACGATGCCGGAGACCGCGGCCAGCCCGGAGGCGATCATGAAGACCGACATCCGGATCTTCGTGACGTTGATGCCCGCGCGGCGGGCCGCCTCGGCGCTGCCGCCGACCGCGTACAGGTGCCGCCCGTAGGCGGTGCGGTCCAGCACGAACGTCGCGACGATGAGCAGGACGGCGACCAGCGGCACGCCCCACGGGATGCCCGCGAGGGTGACCAGCGGGCTCGGCGCGCGGTCCAGGCTGAGCACGAACGTGCCGATCAGCAGGATCGCCGCGACGAGCACGACCCGCGCGACGACCAGCTGCACGGGCTTGCCGTGCAGGCCGCGCCGCCGCTGCCGGTTCCAGCGCAGCAGCTGGCTGGCGGCGTAGCCGAGCGAGACCAGGACGGCCAGCGTCCAGCCGAGCCAGAGCGGCATGTTCCGGTTGGCGAGCGCGACGATGACGTCGTCGCGGACCGGGACGGTGCCGCCCTTGCCGATCAGCTTCAGGGTGATGCCCTGCAGGCCGAGGAACAGCGCGAGCGTCACCACGAACGACGGGATCCTGATGACCGAGACCAGCCATCCGATCGCGGTGCCGATGACGACGCCGGTCGCGATCGCCGCGATGACCGCGACGTACCAGGCCTGGCCCGAGTCGACGATGAGCTTGGCCATGACCGCGCCGCACACGCCGCTCGCCACGCCCGCCGACAGGTCGATCTCGCCCAGCAGCAGGACGAAGACCAGGCCCATCGCGAGGATGGTGACGGGCAGCGCCTGGGTGAACAGGTTCGCGACGTTGCCCTTGGACAGGAACGTGTCCGGGCGCAGCCCGGTGAACAGCACGAACAGGAACGCCAGCGCGAGGATCGCGGGGATCGCGCCCAGCTCGCCCGCGCGCACCCGCGCCCAGTAGTCGGAGACCGCGGAGCGCACGTCGAGCTGCCGTCGGTCGGCGGCGAAGTCGGCCTCCGCCAGCCTGGGGATGTCGGTGGACATCGCTTCCCCTATCAGATGGTCTCTGCCGCGGCCGTGGGAGCCAGCCCGAGGTCGCCGGAGCGGCCCGCGGTGATGAGCTCCACGACCTGGCCGTGGGTGACGTCGGTCCGCTTGACCTCCGCCGCGACCCGGCCGAGGTAGAGGGCGGTGATGCGGTCGGCGACCTCGAACACGTCGTTCATGTTGTGCGAGATCAGCACGACCGCGTGGCCGGTGTCGGCGAGCCTGCGGACCAGGTCGAGCACCTGCCGGGTCTGCGCGACGCCGAGCGCGGCGGTCGGCTCGTCCAGCACGACCACCTTGGAGTCCCACAGCGCGGCCT
This sequence comes from Spirillospora sp. NPDC049652, assembly GCF_040675125.1. NCBI lineage: Bacteria > Bacillati > Actinomycetota > Actinomycetes > Streptosporangiales > Thermomonosporaceae > Spirillospora > Spirillospora sp. NPDC049652. The sequence goes on from NZ_JBFAOF010000760.1 coordinate 1,643, forward strand.
TGGCGATGGCGACGGTCTGCCGCTGCCCGCCGGACAGGCTCGACACCTGCTGCCGGACGGACTTGACGGTGCGGACCGAGAGGCGCGCGAGCGTCTCGCGGGCCTTCTCCTCCATCGCGTCCTCGTCGAGCACCATGCCCTTGCGCTGCTCGCGGCCGAGGAACATGTTCTGCACGATGTCGAGGTTGTCAGCGAGCGCGAGATCCTGGTAGACGATCTCGATGCCGAGTTCGGCGGCGTCGCGGGGGCCGCCGACCTTGACCTCGCGGCCCTCGAACTCGATCACGCCGGAGTCGATCGGGTGGATCCCGGCGATGCACTTGATCAGGGTCGACTTGCCCGCGCCGTTGTCGCCGACGAGGGCCATCACCTCGCCCTGCCGGAGCGTGAAGTCCACGTCGTGCAGGACGTGCACCGGGCCGAAGCTCTTGTTGACGCCGACCAGGCGCAGGACGGGGTCGCCGTTTTCTGCCACGTCATTCCCTTCGGGTTCGCCGTGCGCTCCGGCGCGCGCCCGGCCCGGTGGCGCGGGCCGGGCGCGGTCGCCGGTACTGCTCAGCGGTCGGTCGTCACTGGATGCCGGCGGCGCTGCACTTGGCCGCGTAGGCGCCCTTGCACAGCTCGTCCTTCTTGACGAAGCCGTCGGTCACGACCTGCTTGACGTTGTCCTTGGTGACGCCGATCGGGGTGAGCAGCATCGACGGGACGTCGCGCTTGCCCTGCGCGTCGTTCGTGGTGCCGTTGGTCTCGCCCTTCTGGCCCTTCATGACGTCGATGGCGAGCTTGGCGACCGCGTCGGCCTCCTGCTTCACCGGCTTGTAGACGGTCATGCACTGGGTGCCGTCCAGGATGTTCTGCAGACCCTGCACCGAGGCGTCCTGGCCGGTCACCGGGACCTTGCCGGCCTGCGAGTTCTTCTTCAGGATCGAGATCGCGGCGTTGCCGAGGCCGTCGTTGGCGGCGAGCACGCCGTCGATCTTGCCGCCCTGCTGGGTCAGCATCTGCTCGAAGATCGTGGCGGCCTTCTGGTTGTCCCAGTCCGGGACGGCCTGCTCGGCGACCTTCTTGTAGGCGCCGACCTTGTCCAGGACGCTGTGCGCGCCCTGCGCGAACAGGGTCGCGTTGTTGTCGGTGGGCGCGCCGTTCAGGTAGGCGATGTTCGCCTGCTTGTCGCCCAGGCACTTCTGCAGGCCCTTGCCGAGCTCCTCGCCGACCTTCACGTTGTCGAAGGAGACGTAGTAGTCGGCCACGCCGCCGAGGGTCAGCCGGTCGTAGTCGATGGTCTTGACGCCCTGCTGCTGCGCCTTGCGCTGCACGGCGGCGGCGGAGTTGGAGTCCAGGCCGTCCACGACCAGGACGGTCACGCCGTTGGTGATCATCTGGTCGGCGATGGTCTGGAACCGCTGGGTGGAGCCCTCGGCGTTCTGGATGTCGTACTTGACGCCGGCGGCCTTGAACGACTGCTCCAGGAACGGGCGGTCGAAGCTCTCGTACCGGACCGAGGACTTGGTGTCGGGCAGGATCACGCCGATCTTGCCCTTGGCCGCGGCGTCGCCGCCGCTGGAAGCGCCGTCCTTCTTGTCGTCCCCGCAGGCGGTGAGGGTGAGGGCCGCCGCGGCGGTGACCGCCGCGAGCCCGATGATCCCCTTGCGCATGTGCCCGGGTCCTTTCTGGGGCGGCCGCGCCGGGGCGGCCGGTGATCGGGGGTGGGAACCGCGCGGCCGGTGGATCGGGGCTCCCCCCGACGACCGCGCGAAATGTTGTGCCCCGCAACTTATGTCGCCTTTGACGGTGATGCCACCCCCGGGACCGGATGAATTTGTTGTGAGCAGTAACAATCCAGTAACGCCAGCTCAGCGGGGATGCGAGGGGTGCGGCCAGGACGGACTCGGTGAGCCGTGCCGCCGGGCCAAGATCAAGAGAAAGTTCGCCGCCCCAACATAAGTCCGCGCGGGGGCCATGCGGTGTCCGCATGGCCC
>NZ_JBFAOF010000761.1:0-3620 GCF_040675125.1 Spirillospora sp. NPDC049652
CCGGTTCGGCGGCCGCGCGGCGCTGGTCGACCCCGGCCGGCGGATCGGGTTCGGCGCCTTCGCGGCGCTCGTCCCGGCCGCCGCCGCGGGCCTGCACCGGCACGGCGTGCGCCCCGGCGACGTCGGAGCCGTCCAGCTCACCGGCGTCGGAGAGCTCACCCTCGCGGTGCACGCCCTCTGCGCGGCCGGCGCGGTGCCCGCCCCGCTGCCCCTGGACGCGACGGTGGGCGAACTCGCCCGCATGATGACCGAGTGCGGCGCCCGCTTCCTGGTGACGGGAGGGGAGGTCGCCGGAGCGGCCCTCGCCGCCACCGAGCGGTCGTACGTCCGGCAGGCGTTCGCCTTCGGGGAGTACCCCGGGGCGACGTCGTTCGCCCGCCTCGTCGGGGCGGGCGCCGCCGGAGGCACGGCCGCGCGGTGGGGCGAGCAGGCGGCCGCGTGGGGAGACGCGGCCGCCGCCTGGGGGGAGACGGGCGGCGGACCGGCCGGAGAGGGCGCGGGCGCGGGGAACGCCGGCGCGGCCGGGCCGCCGCCGGAAGCCGCCGAACCCGCCCTGCGGCTGTTCGAACCGCCCGTCGACCTCACCCACGCCGACCGCTTCGCCGCGCTGCACCGGCTCGCCGCCGTCACCCGGATCCACTCCGGCGACGTGCTGGTCTGCGGCGTCCGCGAATGCCGCCCGGACGTCCTGCTCGGCCTGTCCGACCTGTGCCTCGCGCACGGCGCGACCCTCGTCGGAGTCCCCGAACCGGAGGTCGCCCCGCTGCTCCACGCCATCGGCGCGCACCGGGCCACCGCCGCGGTCGTCACCCCCGAGAAGCTGCGCGCCCTCACCTTCGACCACGCCCCGGTGCCGGTCCCGGACGTCCGCCTCCTGGTCACCGGCCCCGTCGACCCGGAGGTGGCGCGCGCCTGCCACCACCGCCACGGCTGGAGTCCCGTCCCCGTGACCTGACCCCAGCCCACCGACCACCCTGAGGAGGCCCGCGGCGATTCCGCCCCGCCGCCGGGCCCGCGGGGACGGCCCCGGCCGAACGGGGACCACCGACCAACGGGCGCCCGGTGGTCCCCGTCCGCCCGGGGCCGTCCTCTGCTTACTTGGAGTCCGGCTCCGCCGGGTTCGCCTGGGGCTCACCCGGCGGCCCGGGCTCCCGGGCGAGTGCGGCATCGCTTCGCGATCAAGGGCGAGGGGCGTTCGCCTTCGGCTTCACGCCCCTCGCCCTTGGTCACGCACTCGGGGTGCGGGGTGGGGCTCGCCTTCGGCGTTGGCCCCGGTTGTACGGGCGGTGTTTTGCTCATCGCTTGCCCGGGCGGAAATCGGCGTCCGGGCAAGCGATGCTCCAACTCACTGCTGGTGGGGGCGGGGGATGGCTTTGTGCTCCAGGTACGCGGTGAGGCCCTCGGGGCCGAGTTCTCGGCCGAGGCCGGAGTCTTTGTAGCCGCCGAACGGAGTGTTCGGGTCCAGGACGTAGAGGTTGACGCCGCAGGAGCCGGTGCGGATGCGGCGGGCGACCTCGACGCCGTGGGCCACGTCGGCGGTCCAGACGGAGCCGCCCAGCCCGTAGTCGCTGTCGTTGGCGATGCGGACGGCGTCGTCCTCGGTCTCGTAGGGGATGACGGCGAGGACGGGGCCGAAGATCTCCTCGCGGGCGATGCGCATGTCGTTGGAGACGTCGGCGAAGACGGTGGGGGCGACGTACCAGCCGCGGTCGTGCGGACGGTCCAGGCCGCCCGCGATGAGCTTGGCGCCCTCCTCCTGGCCGATCCGGATGTAGTTCTCGACGCGGTCCTGCTGGCGGCGGGCGACCAGGGGGCCGATCTCGGTGGCGTAGTCGGCCGGGTCGCCGACGGTGAGGGCGGAGACCATCTCGCCCAGCGCGCCCGCGATCTCGTCGTAGCGGCTGCGGGGGGCGAGGATGCGGGTCTGCGCGGCGCACGCCTCGCCGTTGTTCATCAGGGACGCCATCTTGAAGCCCTCGATCGTGGTGCCGAGGTCGGCGTCCTCCAGGACGATCGCGGCGGACTTGCCGCCGAGCTCCAGCGTGGCGGGGCGGAGCAGGCGGCCGCAGGCCTCGCCGATGCTGCGCCCGGCGGCCGTGGAACCGGTGAACGCGACCTTGTCCACGCCGGGATGGGACACCAGGTACGCGCCGACCTCCCGTCCGGCCGGCACGAAGTTCAGCACGCCCTCCGGGACGCCGGCCTCGCGCGCCCACTCGGCCAGCAGGTAGGCGTCGAGTGGCGCCTCGGGGGACGGCTTGGCGACGACGGTGCAGCCCGCGACCAGGGCGGGGGCGAGCTTCAGCATGAGGGTGAACTGCGGGACGTTCCACGGGTAGATCGCGGCGACGACGCCGACCGGCTCGCGGGTGACGGTCACCGGGCCGAGCATGCCGGGGCGCTCGTCCTCCCAGGCGAAGTCCGCGGCGAGGTCGGCGTAGTACTGGAGCACCATCTGCGGGAGCGCGGCCTGGCCGAAGATGGAGAACAGGATCGGCGACCCCATCTCCTCGGTGATCAGGTCGGCCATCTCCTGCTGCCGCTCGGCGTAGATCGCGGACAGGCGGCCGAGGACCTCCGCGCGCTCGGCGGGCGTCATCCGGGGCCACGGCCCGTGGTCGAAGGCGCGCCGGGCGGCCTGGACGGCGCGGTCCATGTCGGCCTCGGTGCCGTCCGGGACGCGGCCGACGACCTCCTCGGTGTGCGGGGAGACCACGTCGATGACACCGGTGCCCGCGGGCGCCGTCCACTCGCCGCCGATGAACAGCCGATCGTGTTCGCGCATGCCGCCTCCCGGTTTGACCGAATGCTTGCTTGGTAGACAGCATCACGGTTCCCCGGGGCGTCCGCAAGAGGAATGAGACGGCGGTCTCGGCGCTCGTCTCAGAGGAGGTGCGCGTTGGGGCGGCGCGCGCGGTCCGCCAGGTCCGCGAGTTCGACGACCTCGACGCCGTGCGCGCGCAGGTGCTCGTCGCCGGTGCCCTCCACGAACAGGGACGGCTCGCGCCACGCGAACACCACGCGGCGGAACCCGGCGGCGACGATCAGCTCGGCGCACGGCCTCGGCCGCGACTTGCGCGCCCCGCACGGCTCCAGGGAGCTGTAGACCGTGGCGCCGGGCGGCGGGTCCGCCGCGAGCTTGGCCAGGGCGGCCTCCTCGGCGTGGTCGTGCGGGTCGGACTCGCGGGAGTGGCCGCGGGCGAGCTCGGTTCCGTCCGGGCCGACGACGACCGCGCCGACCGAGAACGCGGTCGCGGACGGCGGGCAGAGGAGGGCGAGGTCGCAGGCGAGGGCCAGCCAGGACGCGTCGTCAGCCACGGTGCTCTCCGGTCAGGTAGCGGAGCAGGACGAGGTTGCCGACGCGGGTGATCTCCTCCAGCCGCATCGGGCGCCGCGGGGACTGGGGGAACACGCCCGAGCCGACGAACCGTGGCGCGGCCGGGTCACCGAGGAAGAACGGCGCCACGACCAGCTGGAGCTCGTCCACCAGGCCCTGCTGGAGGAACGCGGTGTGGATCGCGCCGCCGCCCTCGACCATCAGCCGCCGCACCCCGCGCCGGGCCAGGTCGGCGAGCATCGCCGGGAAGTGGACGGGGTCGCCGGCGTCCATCACCTCGGCG
>NZ_JBFAOF010000762.1:0-3618 GCF_040675125.1 Spirillospora sp. NPDC049652
AGCCGATGCCCTCGCCGCCGCCTCCGAAGCCGCCGCTGCCGCCCGTCCGGACGCGCGAGGGGCGGCGACCGGAAGGAGACTGGACGTAGGCCGGGCGCGGGTATCCGCCCTCGAACATGCCGCCCAGCGCCACGAAACGCTTCCGCAGGTTCTTGGCCTTGCCGTCGTAGGAGTACCAGCCGGCGTCCATGGCGTGCTCGGCGGCGTACCGCTCCAGCCACTCGTACTGGTTGAGGGAGAACGCGTACGGGAGGTTCTCGTGCGGCCGCTTGGCGACGGCGGCCGAGTACCCGAACGTCCCGGTGTAGGCGTCGATGACCCGGTCGAGCGTGCTCTGGGACAGCTCGTCCACCCGCAGCCTGCGCAGCAGCGCGACGACGCCGAGCAGCAGTGCGGCGGCTCCGGCCATGGCGATGTCGCCGAACGTGCTCCGGACGGTCAGGTCCACGACCATGAGGACGACACCGGCGACCCCGCACACGGACGCGGCGAACGTGTGCGTTCCGCAGGCTTCGATGTAGGTCGAATCGGGCCACACCGGACGCAGGTAGGTCCGCACCCACGGGAGGTCCCACACCTGCTTGGAGGTGGCGCGGTGGACGAGCCGGTGCAGCCGGTCGCCGAGTTCCTTGGTCGGCACCGCCTCGTCCCCCAGGACCTCCAGGAACTCCACCTCGTAGGGCCGCAGGTCGCCGGGGTCTCCGCCGTGGACGCGCCGGATCACCACGGGCTCACCGTCCCGGCCCGGGTCGTGGACGTGCAGGTGGCCCCGGACGGCCAGCTCCACGGTGACCACCGCCGCCAGGTCGTGCATGAGCGTCCGGCGCAGCAGGTGCAACTGGACGGGGCCGATGTCGCGGTTGGGGGGCGTGCCCGGGAGCGTCCCCCATATCCGCCGGTCACGCGCGCGCACGAGCGCGTCGACGACGGCCACCACGGCGGCCGCCGCGAGAAGCGTCCACCCGATCCAACCCACCGACCACCATGAATCCGCGGCGTGCATCCGGCGCTACTCCCCGTCCGTCCGAGCCGGTCCGGCGTCGGCGGCGAGGCCCCGCTGGCACGGCCTTGGCCGTCCGATCCCCCAAGGGACATCTCCACCGCTGACACGCATCGCACCATGAAAGCACGCGGACCGAAGCGGCGGCAGGCTCCGGCGTCAGCGAGGAGAGCGGTGGTCCAGGTCGATCCACGCGGCGTCCCAGAGGCGGGAGCGCACGTGGTCGCAGCGGCGGCGGAACAGCAGGTGCACCAGGGCCGGGACGGCGGCCACGACGAGCAGCGCGGCGGCGACGGTGAGGACGGTGTCGGTCACCGTCCTCAGGTGCCGGCGCGGCGGGGTGTCGGTGAGCCGGACCGGCGTCGCCCAGAGCCTCACGCGGTCGCCGATGGTGAGGACGCGGGCCGTGTCGTAGGAGCCGACGAGGCGGTGGCCGTCGGCGGCGGTGCCCGTGACGGTCACGCGGTAGCCGCGCTTGCGGTGGGCGATGTCGGTCACGACCGCCGACACCGGATGCCACGTCGCCGCCTCCGTGAGTTCGGCGCGCAGGCCGCCGTCGTAGGAGGCCGTGCCGACGCGCAGTCCGACGACCGGAGCGACGGCGAGGAAGAGGGCGAGCAGCGCGAGGCCGACGATCCGCTGGTGGCGGTCCACGTCGCGGCGCAGCGGGTTGGCGTCCGCGCCGAGCCGGCGGCGGAGGACGCCGGGCCGCGTCGGCGACTCCGGGTGGTGCGAGCGGCTCATCGTCGGCTCCTCGTACTGCGGCGCGCCTCGTCCTGCAGCGCGCCTCGTCGTGGGCCCACGCTAGGGACCGCGCGCGTCCGGGCCCAGGGCCGAGCGGCCCGGGGCCCCACGGACGTTCGGCACTCCGTGCGGCGCGAGATCGGGACCAAGGTCCCTGCAGTCGGGGGACGAATGCGCCTTATCCCTGCATGCCCGTCCGGGGGTGAATTGGGGGTGACGCCACACCGGCGCCATACCGACGCCGCACCGGCGGCACAAGGAAGCGAGAGCGCGATGACGGTCTCCGAGCAGGGCCACACCCCCACCCGCCGCGCACACCTACCGGCCCCGGCCCACCGTCCGGTGACCGGGTCGTCCGCCGCCCGGTACGTCTGGGCGCTCGCCCGGATCTCGCTGGGCTGGGTGTTCCTCTGGGCGTTCCTGGACAAGACGTTCGGCCTCGGCCACGACACCAAGGACGCCCAGGCCTGGATCCACGGCGGCAGCCCCACCAAGGGCTTCCTGGCCTTCGGCGCCAAGGGCCCGTTCAAGGACCTCTACCACCACATCGCCGGCGCCGCCTGGGCCGACTGGCTGTTCATGCTCGGACTCGCCGGAATCGGGACCGCGCTCGTGCTGGGCGTCTGCATGCGCCTCGCGGCGTCCGCCGGAACCCTGCTGCTGGTGATGATGTGGTCGGTCACCCTCCCGCCCGCCAACAACCCCTTCATGGACGACCACCTGATCTACGCCCTGCTCCTCATCGGCCTGGCCCTGGTCTCGGCGGGCGACACGCTCGGCCTCGGCCGCTGGTGGAGCGGCACCGCCCTGGCCCGGAGGCTGCCCGTCCTCAAGTGAGCCACCACGAACCACCGGATCAGCCGCACGGCGGGACGTCCCACCCGGGACGTTCCGCCGTTCTTTTCTAATACCGCCGGGCGGGCAGGCGGCCGAACGTGCCGCAGCCGTCACCATGGCCTCCCCCGGATGGCCCGACGGCCACCAGACCGGCGCCGCCGGTACCGGGAACTTGGTCGGTCAGGCCGGTGACCTGCGACGACACTGGGAGTCAACAACCGGCGACGGTGAGGGGCGGGACAGTGGAGACGGGGACTCATCTGCTCGTCGGATTCGACGGCACGGCCGAAAGCGACTGGGCACTGCGCTGGGCGGTCCGCGAGGCCGCTCTGCGCCGGGTGCCGCTGGCGGTCTGCCACGCCTGGCGGTGGCCCTACCCCGTGGCCTGCAGCGAGGACGACTTCGACATCATCGTGCGCCGGACGGGCGAGCATCTGCTGGAGCACGGTGTCCGGCGGGCCCGCGAGCTCGATCCCGAGGTGGTGCTGCGCAAGCGGCTGATGCGCGGGGCCGCCCACCACGCGCTCTTCCAGCTGTCCGGCGACGCGGCGCTCGTGATCGTCGGCTCGAACCCGCCCGACGAGATGCCGCCGGGTTCGACCGCCATGCGCCTGTCGGCGAAGGCCAGGCGGCCCACGGTCGTGGTCCGTCCCGCGCAGGTCCGGCACCGCCGCGTGGTCGTGGGGTTCGACGGCTCCCCCGCCGGGGAGGCGGCGCTGGCGTTCGCCGTCCGGGAGGCGGCGCTGTGGGGCTCGCGGCTGCGGGTGGTGCAGGGCTGCGGAGAACCGGGCGGGGCCGAGGCGGACGACCTCCCGCCGTACGCCGACTGGGACGGGCTGCGACGGTTGCTCGGCGAGCGGCTCCTGCAGGCGGTGGCGCCCTGGCGCGAGCAGTACCCCTGGGTGCCGGTCGAGACCGCGCTGTCGCCGGAGCCGCCGCGGGCCGCGCTGTTCGCCGCCGCCCGGGACGCCGACCTCCTCGTCGTCGATGCCGCCCGCGCGGCAGGCGCTCGCCGAGGGTTTCAGCCTGAACAGCGG
>NZ_JBFAOF010000763.1:0-3611 GCF_040675125.1 Spirillospora sp. NPDC049652
CAGAAGCTGGAGCCGATCACGCAGGACGTCTGCGCGTTCTACGAGGACTGTTCGGCCTCCTCCGGATCGGGCCCGGCCGGGCCGCCCGGCCGCCGCATCACCACGACCACCAGCACGACCAGGGCCACCACCGCGATCAGGGCCACCAGCAGCGCCGCCACGGTCAGCGCCGTGCCGCCCATCAGCGCCTCCTCGCGGACGAGCCGGGACGGGCTCCGGCGCGCGGCCCGGCCGCCGCCGGCCGGGACGCCGCCCGCCGACGCCGCGCGGCCGGAACCGCGGGCCGCCTTTCAGCGTGGTCCGCTCGCCAGGCCGCGGAGCATCCTCCGCGGGCCGCGGCGGATCGTCGTCCGGCGTTCATCGCCGCACCCCGCGTCCCGCGGCGACGGGACGTCTCCGTCCGCGGACGCGTCGCGAACGCATGGCTATCGACAAACTCACGGCACGCATAGTGATCACCGCTATCTGTTCGGGAAATAACGGCGCCCCGGCGCGGACCCGCGCCGGACACGGCGGCACGGGCCGCGTGAGCGCTGGACGCGTCGGGGCGCGTAAGGGGGACGGGGCCGGCCGGACGTCCGTCCGGGCCCCGGTGACAAGAAACGGCCCGGTCGTCCGGGCGGGAAAGCGTCCGACCTCTGAGGCGAACATCCGCCGAGAGACCGGCCCGAGGAGTCATCCGAGTGCGGGCCGAAAACGCCGGTCGAGCACTGGGACGGTGTCGTGTTCCGGTAGCGGGAGGAGCCGCCGCCCGAAAATCGGGAAGGAGACGCGTCCGGGTACCGGGACCAAGGGGTGAGGGGGAGGCGGTCCGGCGACGGCTGGTCCCACCGCGCGGGCGGGCGGACGGCTGGTCCGCGTGGCCACTCGCGGGTGGAGTCACGAGGCCGATCCTTCCTCGCCCGCGGGCCCCTGACGGGGTTCTGGAGCCCTGCCTCGCGAGGACCTACCCGCACCCGGGCGAACCATCGGGTACACGACATCGCCCGGCCGCCGCCGTGGCGGCACCGGGCCGGCCGATCCGCTCCGGACCGGTTCCGGTCGCTGCCCCTCCTGCCTCTCGCCTGCTAGAACATGCTCAGTCGTATGGCAATCCGCTGGTGCGCGGAGTAACTCCTCACTGCCGTAACGGTAAGCGGCAACCATGTAATGAGCAAGCAAACACCAGGGCATTCCGGACAGGCCTTACGGCCGTTCCCGTCCCACCCGCCGCTCACCAGCCGTGACACTCCCGACCGGTCACGTAACCGGTCCCACCCCGGCGTGTCGCGCTCCAGCGGGCCCACCGGCCCGTTGGCGGCCCTGCGAGCGCAAACGCCGAAATTCACGCAGGCGTCCCGCAACGGGTCATGGCGGATTCGCACGGCGAGCGGCCTTGGCGGTGCAGCGCACGGGTCGGCGTACTCGGACTCGGGAGGGGCGCGGCATGGCGTCGGCCGCCCCGCGGGTCAGGCGGCTCGCCCCCCGGCCTGCGGGCCGGCCGGTGGTTGGCGGTCAGTAGCTGAGGCCGCGCTCGCCCATGGCGATGTCCCAGGGGTCGGCGAGGACGATGTCGATCTCGGCGCCCTCGAACGCGCTCTGCCCGTACCTGCGGTAGGCGTCTTCGAGCGACTCGGCCTCGACGTTGTCGTAGTACGTCCGGCCGTCCGCCGTCCGCGTGCGCTTGGAGTAGGTCTGCAGCTGCTTCTCTTCACCGTGCGGCTTCTCGTCACCCATCGCCTCAAACTAGCGCGACCCTCCGTCATTCAGGAGTAGGCGAAGCGAACGGACGAAACGCTCGGCTTCGGAGTCCCCGAGGGGTGCGAGGAAGGCCCGCTCCATGCCGCGACGGGCGTCCTCCGCGCGCCGCAGGAGGTCGGCGCCGTCCTCGGTCAGCGCGACGACGTTCTTACGGCGGTCCTGCTCGCTCCGGCGGCGCTCCACCAGGCCCCGGCGTTCGAGCCGGTCGACGAGCCCGACCATGGTGGTCCGGTCGACGCCCAGGCGGCCCGCCCCTTCGAGCTGCGAGATCGGCCTGCTCTCCCCCAGGACGGCGAGGACGGCCAGTTCCCTCCCGGTGATCCCGAACGGCTCCAACGTCCGCGCGGACTCCTCGGCCAGCCGTGCCTGGACGTGTTTCAGCAGGTAGCCCAGGCGATCGGTGAGGACATCCGCGCCCGCTCGCGCTCCCGGTTCCGCCATGCCGGAAAATCTATCGCGCACAGGATCGTCAGTACGACTGATGATCAGCTAGTCTGACGCATCGTCCGCTCCCCCGAGATTTCGGAGCATCCCCATGAGCGACATCAGGTTCGGCCTCAAGACCAGCCCGGCACACGTCGGATACGACGACATCCTGCGGGTGTGGGAGGAGGCCGACGGCATCCCCGAGATCGACGACTGCTGGCTGTGGGACCACCTGCTGCCCCTCGTCGGCCCGCCGGACGGCGCCGCCTTCGAAGGCTGGACGCTGCTCGCCGCCCTCGCCGCCCGCACCGAGCGCCTCGGCCTCGGCATGCTGGTCACCAACAACCGGATGCGGCGCCCAGCCGTCCTCGGCAAGATCGCCACCACCGTGGACGTCATCTCCGGCGGACGGCTCATCATGGGGCTCGGCGTCGGCGGCACCCGCCAGCCCGCGGGCGCGGGCGGCGTTCCCGGCCCCAACCCCGCCATCGCCGAGTACGCCGCCTACGGGCTGCCGCTGGTCGGCCCCGGCGAAGGCGTCACCCGGCTCGCCGAGACCGTCGACATCCTCACCCGCATGTGGACCGAGGACGTCTTCGACTTCGACGGCCCGCACACCGTCCTGCGCGGCACCCGGAACAACCCGCGTCCCGTCCGGCCAGGCGGACCGCCGCTCCTCATCGGCGGCTGGGGCGACCGCGTCCTCCGCCTGGTGGCCGCCCACGCCGACATCTGGAACATCCCCGGGCCGCCTCACAACCCCGTCGCGCACATCGCCGACCGGGCCCGCCTCCTGGACGCCCACTGCGCCGAGATCGGCCGCGATCCCGCCGAGATCACCCGTTCGGTCCAGATCCTCGTCTCCTACGACGACCTTCCCGCCGCACGAACCACCGTCCGGGAACTGGCGGCCATCGGCGTCGACCACATCGTCCTGGGACTCCGCACCCCGTACCCCAAGAACGCCGCACGCCTCCTCACCGACGAGATCATCGTCCCCGCCCAGCACACCCTCTCCCCCTCCTGACCTGCCCGCGAGGAAGCGCCCCACGTCGATGGTCAATCTCAGCGGGAAGCGGGGCGGTCGAACTCGCCTGAAGCGGATGGAGCGGCTTGGACCGGGGGCGGGCGTGGGTGGGTCAGTCGTCCCAGGCCTCGGGGAAGTCGTCGGTGTCGGCGCCTTCGGATTCGAGGGCGTCCTTCACGACGCGGAAGGCCATGCCGGGCGGGTAGCCCTTGCGGGCGAGCATCCCGACGAGTCGTCGGACGCGCTTGGTGCGCTCGACGCCGCGCGTGGAGGACAGCTTGCGCATGACGAGTTCACGCGCGCGGCGCTCCTCCTGCTCGGAGTCCAGCGTCTCCACGGCCTCGTTGACGATCTCGCGGTCGACGCCACGCTGCCGCAGCTCGGCCGCCAGCGCCCGCCGGCCCAGGCCGCGTCCGGC
>NZ_JBFAOF010000764.1:0-3595 GCF_040675125.1 Spirillospora sp. NPDC049652
CGCACCCGCAGCCGCAGCCGGGCTACGCGCACCCCGGGTACGCGCCGCAGGGCTACCCGCAGCCGGGGCCGCCGCAGCAGGCGTACACGCAGCCCGCTCCTCCTCAGCACCACCCGCAGCCGGGGTATCCGCCGCAGGCCTACCAGCAGGCCCCACCGCAGGCTTACCAGCAGGCTCCGCCCCAGGCCTACCCGCAGGCTCCGCCGCCGCAGGCTTATCAGCAGGGGCCGCCGCAGCCCGGTCCGGCCGACCTCTATGCCGAGTCGCTCCTGGTGTACGACCAGCCGCAGGGGTTCTTCTCGGTCGAGGCGAACTACACGATCTGGTCGGCCGACGGACGGCCCGCCGCGTACGTCCGGGAAGAGGGGGTCAACGGCGCGCGCAAGGTGTTCCGCGCCCTCAACCAGGGCACGCAGAACAACGCCGAGCGCCGCCTGACCATCATGCGTCCGGACGGCATGCCGCTGTTCCAGTTCTACAAGCCGTACGGGTTCGCCCACACGCCCAAGATGCAGATCCTGTCCCCGCACAACCAGCCCCTCGGCTACCTGCGGAAACGGGCGCTGCGCGGGTGGGAGCTGCTGGACGCCTACGACCAGCAGATCGGCTATTACGAACTGCTCGGCGGCCGGGTCAAGGACAACGCGGAGAACGAGCTGGCCCTGTTCCGCCGTGCCAGCGAGGGCTTCGGCGACCTGCTCGCCCAGGCGTTCACCGGTTCGGACCGGTACGTGCTGCGCCAGCACGTCCAGCTGCCCGAGCCGTTCAAGACGCTGACGCTCGCCTGCCCGCTCGCCTTCGACACCGCCGTCTCGCAGAACCGCAGCCTCGGCGGCTTCCTCACCTGACGCGCGCCTTCACCTGACGCGCAGAAGCCCGGCCGCGCGTCAGGGTTCGTACCGCGTCAACCGGACGAGCAGGCTTTGCAGGGTGCGGCGTTCGGCGTCCGTGAAGCCCTCCAGGAGCTCGTCGTGGATCACCGCCGAGATGGCGTGGGCCTTCTCGGTGACCTCGCGGCCCTTGGCGGTGAGGCTGATCGCGTGGGTGCGGCGGTCGTTCGGCAGGCGGTCCCGGCTGATCAGGCCCATGTGCTCCAGGTCGTCGATCAGGCGGACCATCGTGGACTTGTCGGTGGCCAGCGCGGCGGACAGCTCCCGCTGGCTGCACGGGCCCTTGCGGTGGACCACCATCAGCGCGCCGTAGTGGTAGGTCTTCAGGCCGAGCGGCTTCAGCGCCTCGGCGAAGGCGTCGCGGGCGCGGAGGTGGGCCAGCCGCAGCAGCATGCCCACCGGTGGGCCGTCCGAACTGTTCGTCACGGATTCCCACTCTAGACCTCTTGAGATGGTTTCGGATGAGATAGATTCATCTGAGACCATCTCACGTGAAATCGAGGACCCCCCCTCATGCGACGACCCAAGCGCTGGACGGTGCTGCTCTTCCGGGTGGCGGCCGTGCTGCAGGCCCTGCTGATCCTCCTTCAGGCGATCCTGGCGGGACGCTTCCTGTCCGGCGGCTACGGCGCGCTGAGCATGCACAGCGCCAACGCCATGTTCACGATCCTCGTCGGGATGGTGACGGTCGCGGCGGCCCTGCTGCTGTGGCGGCCGGGCGGCGGCCCGGCCCGTCCCGTCGGCCCCGCCGCCGTGATGCTGGTCCTTGAGATCGTCCAGATGTTCATCGGGTACGGACGGGTGCTCGCCGTGCACGTCCCGCTGGGGACGGCCCTGCTGGTCGGCGCGGTGACGCTGATCCGCCTGGCGTTCCAGGTCGGGGCGCGCGACGGCGCGGTCGCGACCGAGGACGAGCGCGTCTCGGAGGCCGTGTGATGGCGCGCGGACGAGGCGCGCTGTCCCGGCGCGGTTTCATCGGGGCCGGAGTGGCCGTCGGCGTCGGCGCGGGCGCGGTGGCGCTCGGCGGCGCGCGCTACCTCGGCACCGTGCCGCCCGGCCGCCTGCTGGCGAGCCGGCGGCCGCTGCCGAAGCCCTTCGAGCAGCCGCTGCGGCTGCCGCCGGTGCTGCGGCCGGTCCGCACGGACGCGACGACCGACTACTACGAGATCGTCCAGCGGGCCGCCGACCTGGAGATCCTGCCCGGCGCGCGGACGACGGCCTGGACCTATAGCGGAACGTTCCCCGGGCCGACGATCGTGTCCCGCTCGGGCCGCCGGACGGTCGTCCGGCACCGGAACGAGCTGCCCCGGCCCGTGGTCGTCCACCTGCACGGCGGGCACACGCCGCACGACAGCGACGGCTACCCGGGCGACGAGATCCTGCCCCGGGGCGGGAAGCCGACCATGGCGATGGGCGGCCACCCGATGCCCGGCAAGCCCGTCGTGGGCCAGCGCGACTACACCTATCCGATGAACCAGCGGGCGGCGACGCTCTGGTACCACGACCACCGCATGGGCTTCACCGGCGCCAGCGTGTGGCGCGGGCTGGCCGGGTTCCACCTGGTCACCGACGACGAGGAGGAGCGGCTGCCGCTGCCGCGCGGCGACCGCGACCTCCCGCTGATGATCGCCGACCGGTCGTTCGAGGCGGACGGCGCGTTCCGCTACCCGTCCATCGACCGGACGCTGGCGAGCGTGCCCGGCGTCCACGCCGCCCACATGAACGGCGTGCTCGGGGACGTCATCCTGGTCAACGGCGTCCCGTGGCCGGTGCACCAGGTGCGGCGGCTGCGCTACCGGCTGCGGCTGCTGAACGCCTCCAACGCCCGCAACTACCGGCTCGCGCTCGACCCGCCGCCGCCCGGCGGCAAGGGCATGGTGCAGATCGGCTCGGACGGCGGGCTGCTCGCCAGGCCGATCGCGCACGACGGCATCGACGCGGCCCCCGCCGAGCGGTTCGACGTGGTCGTCGACTTCGCCCGGTACCGTCCGGGCACCCGGGTGCGGCTGGTGAACCTGCTGGAGAGCGGCCGGACGCGGGAGATCATGGCGTTCGACGTGTCGCCGTCGGCCAAGGCGCCGCGCGAGGACTCGTCCGTCCCGGCGCGACTCTCCAAGATCCCCCTGCACGACCCGGCGAAGGCCGCGGTGACCAGGACGTTCCTGCTGCAGAAGCGGGGCAACAGCTGGCAGGTGAACGGGCGGGACTACGAGCCCGGCAGGCCCCTGGCGCGCCCGAGGCTGGGGCAGCTGGAGCGGTGGCGGTTCGTCACCGACCTCCACCACCCGATCCACCTGCACCTGGACCACTTCCAGGTCGTCTCGCGCGGCACCCGCGGCCTCGGCCCGTCCGACCACGGCTGGAAGGACACGATGGACCTGCGCCCCGCCGAGGCCGCCGAGGTCGCGGTGCGCTTCACCGACTATCCGGGCGCGTTCGTGTTCCACTGCCACAACCTGGAGCACGAGGACATGGCGATGATGGCCGACTTCACGACGGAGTAAGTGTCCGGCCAAGATTCTCCTGGCGTTACCCTGAGCGGTCGATCACCGGGGAAAGACCGGTCCGGTGATCACAACGATCATGTTCGGGGGGCGTGTGCGGAGAAGCGGGCTGGTGGCGGCGGGTGCCGCCACGGCGCTGGGGGCGGTCCTGGCGGCGGGATGGGCGGTGGAGTCCCACCGGGGTTCGCAGGGCGGGCAGGC
>NZ_JBFAOF010000765.1:0-3593 GCF_040675125.1 Spirillospora sp. NPDC049652
ACGGCCGAGGTCGTCGAGACCGTCCCGGCCGCCCGGCTGCTCCTGCGGGTCGCGTTCACCGTGCGCGGCCGCGAGGTGCGCGCGGTCAACGGCCTGAGCTACACGCTGGCGGCGGGGGAGACCCTGGCGGTCCTCGGCGAGTCCGGGTCGGGCAAGAGCGTCGCGGCGCAGGCCGTGATGGGCATCCTCGACACCCCGCCCGCGCGGATCACCGGCGGCTCGGTCAGGCTGGACGGGACCGAGCTGCTCGGCCTGCCCGACCGGGAGCGCCGCCGCGTCCGGGGCGACCGGATCGCGATGGTGTTCCAGGACGCGCTGACCGCGCTCAACCCGGTGATCCCGGTCGGCGCGCAGCTGGCCGAGATGTACCGGGCGCACCGCGGCACCGGCCGCAAGGAGGCCCGCGCGAAGGCCGTCGAGCTGATGGAGCGGGTGGCGATCCCGTCCGCGGCGACCCGGCTCGGCGACTACCCGCACCAGTTCTCCGGCGGGCAGCGGCAGCGCATCATGATCGCGATGGCGCTGGCCCTGGAACCGGACGTGCTGATCGCCGACGAGCCGACGACCGCGCTGGACGTGACCGTCCAGGCGCAGATCATGCGGCTGCTCGCGCGGCTGCGCGACGAGCTGGGCATGGGCCTGGTGCTGATCACCCACGACCTCGGCGTGGTCGCGGGCATCGCGGACCGGACCGTCGTCATGTACGCGGGGACGGTCGCCGAACGCGCGTCCGCCCGCGAGCTGTACGCGCGGCCCGCGCACCCGTACACGGTCGGGCTGCTCGCCTCGGTGCCGCGGCTCGACCAGGACTCCGGCCGGCTCGAGCCGGTGCGCGGCGCGCCGCCGGACCCGTCGGCCCTGCCGTCCGGGTGCCCGTTCCGGCCGCGCTGCCCGCGCGCCGAGGCGGTGTGCGCGGAGCAGGAGCCGCCGCTCGTCGCCGTCGCGCCGGGGCACGAGGCGGCCTGTCACTTCGCGGCCGAGGTGTACGCCGGGCAGACGGAGGTGGAACGTGCCGAATGAGCCGGTGACGGGGGAGCCCGCGGTCGAGGAACCCGCGGCCGGGGAGCCCGTGGTCGGAGAGCCCGCGGGCGGGAAGTCCGTGGGCGAGCCGATCCTCCAGGTGGACGGACTGGTCAAGCACTACCCGGTGACCCGGGGCGTGGTCGTCAAGCGGGCCGTCGGGACGGTCAAGGCCGTGGACGGCGTGGACCTGGAGCTGCGCCGCGGCGAGACGCTCGGCGTGGTGGGGGAGTCCGGCTGCGGCAAGTCGACCCTCGCCCGGCTGCTGCTCGCCGACGAGAAGCCCACGGCCGGGACGGTCCGGTTCGACGGCCGGGAGATCTTCGGCCTGCCGCGCCGGGAGCTGCGTGCCCTGCGCCGCCGCGTCCAGATGGTGCTGCAGGACCCGTACTCCTCGCTCGACCCGCGCATGACGGTCGGCGACATCGTCGCCGAGCCGTTCGCCATCCACCCGGAGGTCGCCCCGAAGGGCGAGCGGCGGCCGCGCGTGCGCGAGCTGCTGGAGCTGGTCGGCCTCGACCCGGGCCACGTCGACCGGTACCCGCACCAGTTCTCCGGCGGGCAGCGGCAGCGCGTCGGGATCGCCCGCGCGCTCGCGCTGCGCCCCGAGGTGGTGGTGTGCGACGAGCCGGTGTCGGCGCTGGACGTGTCGGTGCGCGCGCAGGTCATGAACCTGCTCGCCGACCTGCAGCGCGAGCTCGGCCTGTCGTACGTGTTCATCGCGCACGACCTGGCCGCCGTCCGGTACGTGTCGGACCGGGTCGCCGTGATGTACCTGGGGAAGATCGTCGAGACCGGCACCGCGGCCGAGATCTACCGGAACCCGACCCATCCGTACACGCAGGCGCTGCTGTCGGCCGTCCCGGTGCCCGACCCGGAGGCGCCGCCCGCCGCGATCGAGCTGGAGGGCGAGCCGCCGTCGCCGATCGACCCGCCGTCGGGCTGCCGGTTCCGGACCCGCTGCTGGAAGGCCGCCGACGTGTGCGCCGAGAAGGTGCCCGAGCTGGTGGTCCGGGACGGCTCGGGGCACCCGAGCGCCTGCCACTTCGCGGCGGCCCCGGCCGTCCCGGAGGCGCGGGGCACGGCTTAGGCCGGGCCCACCGGGCTCACCGGGCACGTCCGAGGCCGGGGCGCACCGGGCACGCCTCGGGGCTGGGGCTCGCCGGGCACGCCCTAGGCTGGGCGCATGGCGCGCAAGGGCAGCAGGAGCGGGGACGGGCCCCGCGCGGACCGCTACGAGATCGACGGCGGCGAGGCCGAGCTGCTGCGCGACGCCGACCGCGACGGCGGCTGGGTCCTGCTGGTCGGCGGGGTCCCGCAGTCGTACGTGGACCTGGCCGACCCGACCCATCTCGACTTCGAGTACATGCGGCTGATGGGCGACGTGGTCGACTGCCTGGGCGCGCCCGGCGAGCCGTTCGACGCCGTGCACGTGGGCGGCGCGGGCTGCACGCTGCCCCGCTACGTCGCCGCGACCCGGCCCGGCTCCCGGCAGGTGGTGCTGGAGCCGGACGCCCGGCTGGTGCAGCTGGTCCGGGAGCAGCTGCCGGTGAAGAACGTGCCCGGGCTGAGGATCCGGATCACCGACGGGCGGTCCGGGCTCGCCGCGGTCCCCGACGGCGCCGACGACCTGGTGGTCCTGGACGCCTTCAGCGAGGCGTCCATCCCGGTCGAGCTGACGACCGCGGAGTTCACCCGCGAGGTCGCGCGGGTGCTGCGGCACGGCGGCGCCTACGTGATGAACGTGGCCGACGGGTTCCGGCTGCCGTTCGCGCGCCGCGTGGCCGCGACCGTCCGGGAGGTGTTCCCGCACGCGCTGCTGCTCGGCGACCCCGGGGTGCTGCGCGGACGCCGGTTCGGCAACCTGATCCTCGTGGCGTCCCGGGTGCCGCTGCCGGTCGCCGAGCTGACCCGGCGCGCGGCGGGCGGGGTCTTCCGCGCGCGGCTGCTGGAGGGCGAGGACCTCGCCGCGTTCGCGGCGGGCGCGGCGGTGCTGCGGGACGGCGAGGACGTCGCCGCGCCGGCGCCGCCGCCGCAGGTCTTCGGCAGGTCCTGACGTCCGGTTCCGCCCGCCGCCTTCCGCGGTGGGAGGGGTGGGCGGTTCGGCCGCCGGAAATGACCGGGTGGCCATTTCCAAAGAATGGCCGGACGGCCGATTTTCAGGAAACTCCAAGGTCATATCGCCGCGCCGGGAACCGGCGATGTCCCATAATCGAGCGATGGAGTCGTCCACCAGGATTCTTCTGCTCGGCCTGGACTCCGCGGGCGGCGTGATCCAGTCGGACCGGAACGCCGAGGCGCTGCTCGCGGGCCGTCCCGGCGGGCTGCGCGGCGCGCTGCTGGAGGACGTCGTGCCCGGTGGCGCGGCGCCGCTGGCCGAGGCGCTGCGGTCGGGCCGGGAGCGCACCGTCATGCTGCCGGTCGGCTCCGCCGCCGAGCTGGAGTCGGGCGTGGCGCGCGAGGCCGTGGTGACCGTCCACCCGATGAGTCCGGTGGCGCCCGGCACGTCCACGTGCCCGGCCGCGCTCGCCGTGATCCGGATGCCCGCGCCGCTCGCCGAC
Organism: Spirillospora sp. NPDC049652; assembly: GCF_040675125.1. NCBI lineage: Bacteria > Bacillati > Actinomycetota > Actinomycetes > Streptosporangiales > Thermomonosporaceae > Spirillospora > Spirillospora sp. NPDC049652. Next base: position 3,582 of record NZ_JBFAOF010000765.1, read on the forward strand.
CGGTTCGTCGAC
>NZ_JBFAOF010000766.1:0-3592 GCF_040675125.1 Spirillospora sp. NPDC049652
GCCGAGCAACCCGGCGGGGACGTGGCGCGGCCCTCGCCGCCGGTTCGCGCGCGGGCGGCCCGCGCCTGTTGACGCGGCGGCCGGACGCTGGTGAAGTTACCCACGAGTCACGGGCGTGACCGGGAGAAAAGGGCATAAGGGGAACACCGATGGCATCCGCACTGCGGGACTGGCTGGACAAGCCGAACGCCGACCGCGGCGTCAGCCTGGCCACCGACGACGGCGGCTGGGACCGGCGCGACTACGGCCTGCTGGCCTCCGCCGCGCGGCGCACCGCGGGCGCGCTGATCGAGGCGGGCGTCCGCCCCGGCGACGTGGTCTGCGTCGTGCTGCCGACCGACTTCACCTGCGTGGAGACCTACTTCGGGGTGTGGGCGGCCGGGGCGACGGTCTGCCTGGTCACCCCGCCGCTGTTCCAGGACGGCGACGACTACGTCGCGCACGTCGCCGCGATCCTGCGGCAGGCGCGGCCCGCGCTGACCATCGCGTCCGCGGACCTGGCCCCGCTCGCCGCCCGCGCCATGGCGGACGCCGGGATCGAGGGCGAGCCGTGGCTGCCCCGCCAGGCCGAGCGGGAGGCGGACGTCCAGCCCGCCGGGGAGCTCGCCATCCTGCAGTTCACCTCCGGGTCGTCCGGCGAGCCGCGCGGCGTCATGGTCACCTGGGACAACCTGGAGGCCAACTGCGAGCTGATCGCGCGCACCGCCGGGTTCCGGGACGGCGACCAGGTCGCGTCCTGGCTGCCGCTGTACCACGACATGGGCCTGATCGGCTGCTTCCTGACCCCGATCGCGCTGCAGTCGGACCTGAACCTGATGCGGCCGGACCACTTCATCCGCGACCCCGCGCGCTGGCTCCGCTGCTTCGCGACCGCGACGCACACCGCCGCGCCGCCGTTCGCCTACGCCTACTGCGCGCGCCGGGTGAAGCCCGAGCAGCTCGAAGGGCTGGACGTGTCCGGGTGGCGGATGGCGCTGATCGGCGCCGAGCCGATCGACCCGCACTCGCTGGAGGTCTTCGCCGAGCTGCTGGAGCCGTTCGGGTTCCACCGGGAGGCGTTCCGGGCCGCCTACGGCATGGCGGAGACGACGCTGCTGGTCACCATGGACCACCAGTGGCGGCTGCCGCTGGCCGTCCGTCCCGACCCGGCGTCGCTGGCGTTCGGGCGGCCGGTGCGGATCCTGGAGCGGCAGGAGCTCGGCGAGGCGTCCAGGGGCGCGAAGGCGGGCTGGATCGTCGCCTGCGGCACCCCCGAGGAGGACGTCCCGGTCCGCATCGTGGACGACGAGGGGCGGGAGCTGGCCGAGGGGCTGCTCGGCGAGATCGTCGTCGGCGGCGCGTCCGCCTGCCCGGGGTACTACGCGGGCGCCGAGGGCAAGTCCACGCGCTTCGCGGACGGCCGGGTCTTCACCGGGGACGCCGGGTTCTTCCACGAGGGACGGCTGTTCGTCCTCGGGCGCATGGGCGACAGCATCAAGGTGCGCGGACGCTCGGTCTACGTCGAGGACCTGGAGGCCCGCATCGCCGAGGTCACCCGCCTCGGCAAGGGGCGCATCACCGTCACGGCCGTGCCGGGCGCGGGCCAGAAGGGCCTGGCGCTGTTCGCGGAGACGGCCGACGACGCGTGGGCGCCCGACGTCCGCGAGATGCTGCGGCGCCGGGTCGGTGAGGACGTCGAGGTCACGATCGTCGTCGGGTCCGGGCTGATCCAGCGGACCTCCAGCGGCAAGCCGCGCCGCCGCTACATGTGGGAGCAGTTCCAGGCCGGCCGCATGCCGGGCGCCCGCCTGGCCGGATAGCGAGGTTCCGTCCGCCGGGCGGGCGGCCACGCCCCCCCGCCCGGCGGAGCGGACGAGTGTGATCTCCGCCGTATTCGTCCGCTGTCAACGACAAGATCACTACTTGGCATGCGCGCTTGTTGATAAGAATGTCGATAGTGCTGCACATGGCGTGACCCCGGCGGAAGGTCGACGATGTCCCCTGGTGCGAGGTCCCTGCTCCGGCTCGGCGCGCGGCTGGGGGCGACCGCGCAGAACGCCCTGGAGGTGGCGCGGTTCGGCGGCCTCGCCACCGACGAGGACGCCTCGCCCAGCGAGATCGTCGCGCAGCGCCGCACCTACCGTCTCCGCCACTATTACCCCACCGCGGGGGAAGGCGGCCGGGACGACGACAAGCGGCCGGTGATGCTGCTCGTCCCGCCGCTGATGATCACCGCCGAGGTGTACGACATCTCGTCCCGGGTGAGCGCGGTCGCCGAGCTGCACCGGCTCGGCGTGGACCCGTGGGTGGTCGACTTCGGCGCGCCCGAGCGCGAGCCCGGCGGGCTGGAGCGGACGATCACCGACCACGTCCTCGCGGTCAGCGACGCGGTCGACCGGGTGCGCGCCGCGACCGGCCGCGACGTGCACGTCGGCGGTTACTCGCAGGGCGGCATGTTCGTCTACCAGGCCGCGGCCTACCGGCGGAGCGAGGGCATCGAGTCGGTCGTGACGTTCGGCAGCCCGGCCGACACGTCCGTCGGGCTGCCGTTCGGGCTGCCGAGCTGGCTGGCGACCGACGCGGCGGGACGCGTCCCGGACGCGCTGCTGCGCAACATCGACATCCCCGGCTGGGTGACGCGCACCGGGTTCCAGCTGCTCAGCCCGGTCAAGTCGGTGCGCAGCCGGGTGGACTTCCTGCTCCAGCTGCACGACCGGGAGGCGCTCGCGCCGCGCGAGCGGCAGCGCCAGTTCCTGGAGCGCACCGGCTGGGTCGCCTGGCCCGGCCCGTCGCTGACCGAGTTCATCCGCCAGTTCATCCAGCACAACCGGATGCTGACCGGCGGCTTCGTCATCGACGACCGGCTGGTCACGCTCGCCGACATCACCTGCCCGGTGCTGACCTTCGTCGGCGAGGTGGACGAGATCGCGCCGCCGCCGATGGTGCGCGGCATCCGGCGGGCCGCGCCGCGCGCCGAGGTGTACGAGATGTCGCTGCGCGCCGGGCACTTCGGGCTCGTCGTCGGGACGCTCGCCATGGCGCAGACCTGGCCGACCGTCGCCGCGTGGGCCAGGTGGCGGACGGGCGCCGAGGACCTGCCGCCCGCGGTGGCGAAGGTGGACGGCGACGAGGGCGCCGCGTCGCCCGCCCCGCCCGGCGGAGCCGCCGGATACGGCCTCAACCTCGCCGTCGGGATCGGCGCGAACTCGCTGCGGTCGGCCGTCCGGACGGCCACCCGCGCCGTCCACGGCGGCCGCCTCCTCGCCCAGGAGGCCACGCAGAACCTGCCCCGGCTCGCGCGCCTGGAGCGCATCCAGCACGACACCCGCATGTCGCTGGGCCTGCTCCTGGACGAGCAGCACGACCGCGCGCCCGACGACGTCTTCTTCCTCTACCAGGGCCGCGCCTACCGGCAGGACGCCGCGAAGCGGCGCGTCGACGCCGTGGTCAAGGGCCTGATCCACATCGGCGTGCGGCAGGGCGACCCGGTGGGCGTCCTCATGCAGACGCGCCCCACCGCGCTCGCGCTCGTCGCCGCGCTGAGCAGGCTCGGCGCGGTCGCCGTGCTGCTGCGCCCGGACGGCGACCCCGCGCGCGAGGCCGCGCTCGCCGG
>NZ_JBFAOF010000767.1:0-3589 GCF_040675125.1 Spirillospora sp. NPDC049652
CACCGACACCGAGACCGGCCCCGACGACGGCGCGTTCGAGCTCACCGAGGTCGAGGCCGCCGACACCGCCATCGCCGACCTGGACGACCAGTCCACCACCATGGGCGACTCGGTCCACACCTACCTCAAGGCGATCGGGCGGCGGCAGCTGCTCACCGCCGAGCAGGAGGTCGACCTCGCCAAGCGCATCGAGGCCGGCCTGTACGCCGAGCACCTGCTGGAGACCGGCGACGCCATCTCCGACCAGTACCGCATCGAGCTGGAGTGGGTCGCCGGCGACGGCCGCCGCGCCAAGGCCCACATGCTGGAGGCGAACCTGCGGCTGGTCGTGTCGGTCGCCAAGAAGTACTCCGACCGCGGCCTGTCCCTGCTGGACGTCGTCCAGGAGGGCAACCTCGGCCTGATCCGCGCCGTGGAGAAGTTCGACTACTCCAAGGGCTACAAGTTCTCCACCTACGCCATGTGGTGGATCCGGCAGGCCATCCAGCGCGGCTTCGCCGACTCGGCCCGCACCATCCGGCTGCCCGTCCACGTGCTGGAGATGCTCAGCAAGCTCAGCCGCATCGAGCGCGACATGCACCAGCGCCTCGGCCGCGAGCCCACCCCGGAGGAGCTGGCGCTCGAACTCGACAAGAGCCCCGAGCAGGTCCGCGAGCTGCTGCGCACCAGCCGCCAGCCGATCAGCCTGGACTCCACCATCGGCGAGGACGGCGAGACCCGCATCGGCGACCTCATCGAGGACACCGACAGCCCCGAGGCGTCCGAGCTGGTCGACCGCCAGCTCATGGCCGACCAGCTGCGCCGCACCCTGGACATCCTGAACCCGCGCGAAGCCAAGATCATGGCGATGCGGTTCGGGCTGTACGACGGGACGCCCCGCACCCTGGACGAGATCGGCAAGGCCCTCGGCCTGACCCGCGAGCGGATCCGCCAGCTGGAGAAGGAGTCGCTGTCCAAGCTGCGGCACCCCAGCAACGCCCAGCCACTCCTGGACTTCGCCGTCTGACCGTCCTGGCTGGCCCTCGGCCCGCCCGCACGAGAAGGCCTCCGCGATCCCTGGTCGCGGAGGCCTTCTCGTCTTCCTACTCCGAGCGGCGGAACTCCACGATCGCCACGCCCATCAGCACCAGCCCGATCAGCAGCACGAGGACGATCTCCAACCCCACCGGCACCCGCCAGCCGCCCCAGGTCACGCCCGGATCGAACGTCCGGCGCAGCTCCGGCGTCAGCGACAGCCGCGAGAACACCGCCTGGCGCAGCGGATCCACCGCGTAGGTCAGCGGGTTGAACCGGGTCAGCACCGTCAGCCACACCGGCAGCCCCGACAGCGGGTACAGCGCCCCGGACAGGAACATCATCGGCATCATGGCCATCTGCATCAGCCCGAAGAACGACTGCATGCTCTTGATCCGCGCGGCCATCATCACCCCGAACCCGGTCAGCGCGAACGCCCCCAAGAACATCAGCCCGAGCAGCTGCAGCAGCAGGACCGGGTCGTAGGGGACGCCCGCCAGCCCGGCCAGCGCCAGAATCACCGCGCCCTGCAGCGTCGCGACCACCGCGCCGCCGATGCACTTGCCGACCACGATCGACGACCGGCTGACCGGCGCGACCAGCATCTCCCGCAGGAACCCGAACTCCCGGTCCCACACGATCGACCCGGCCGAGAACATCGCGGTGAACATCACCGTCATCGCGCACACGCCGGGGAAGATGAACGTCTTCAGGTCCACGTGCGTCCCGGCCGGTCCACCGCCGCGGCCCGCCGTCATCAGGTTCGACAGCCCGGTGCCCATCACCAGCAGCCACAGCACCGGCTGCACCAGCCCCGACACCATCCGCATCCGGTCCCGCCCGTACCGGATCAGCTCCCGGTGCAGGACGATCTTCACCGCGCGCAGGTCGTGCACGATGCTGCGCTCCGGCACCGCGACGCGCACCACCGGCCCAGGCTCCCGTCCCGGTCCCGGCTCCCGTCCCGGTCCCGGCTCCGGCCGCGAGGTCCGCGCGCCGTCCCGCCCGGTCGCCGTCACGCCGTCCACCGCCTTCATCTCGCCGGTCACCCCGCCCGCCCGCGCATCGCCATCCGCATCCAGTCCTTCGACGTGCCCTCCGCGTCCCGGATGGTCGTGCCGGTGAACGACATGAACACATCGTCCAGCGACGGCCGCGACACGCTCACCGACCGGATCGGCGTCCCCAGCTCGGCGAACAGCCTCGGCACGAACTCCTCACCCGACGCCACCGCGAAGGTCACCGCGCCCTCGGCGACCGCCGCCGCCACTCCGAACCGCTCGGCCAGCGCCGCGATCGCCGCCTCGTCGTCGTCGGTGTGGATCTGCACCCGGTCCTTGCCGACGCCCGCCTTCAACGCCTCCGGCGTGTCCAGCGCCACGATCGTCCCCGAGTCCATGATCGCGATCCGGTCGCAGTACTCGGCCTCGTCCATGTAGTGCGTCGTCATGAAGATCGTGATCTGCTCGGCCGCCCGCAGGTCCCGGATGTACTCCCAGATCGACGCCCGCGTCTGCGGGTCCAGGCCCACCGTGGGCTCGTCCAGGAACAGCACCCGCGGCGAGTGCAGCAGCCCCCGCGCGATCTCCAGCCGCCGCTTCATCCCGCCCGAGTACGTCTGCACCCGGTCGCCGCGCTTGTCCCAGAGCCCGACCATCTCCAGCACCTGCCGCATCCGGTCGCCGAGCACCCCGCGCGGCACCCCGTACAGCTCGGCGTGGAACCGCAGGTTCTGCTCCCCGCTCAGGTACCCGTCCAGCGTCGGATCCTGGAACACCAGGCCGATGTTGCGGCGCACGTCGTCGCGCTCGCGCACCACGTCGAAGCCGGCGACCCGCGCCGACCCCTCCGTGGGGCGCAGCAGCGTGCAGAGCATGTTGATCGTGGTGGACTTGCCCGCGCCGTTCGGCCCGAGGAACCCGAAGATCTCCCCCGGCCGCACCGCGAACTCGATCCCCCGCACCGCCTCGACGCCGCCGAACCGCTTGACCAGCCCGGCCACCTCGACCGCGGGCGCCCCGTCCTCCGGCATACAGCCTCCTCGCAGGTCGGCCGCGCTGGCCGGCCGCGCCGGAGCGGCCCGGCGCCACCGCCGTACCCTACGCGCCCCCGCCGTCCCGCTCCACGGCATTTCCCTCCACTGTTGCACACTCAGGCAAACGACCTGCCGACGCTTTGAACCTCGCGTTCAGACGCTCCCGGCGGCCGGATCCCGCGGATCGCACGCCAGCCGGTAACCCCGCTTCACCACCGTCTCGACGATCCCCGACCGTCCGAGGCCCCGCCGCAACCGCGCCACCGCCATCTCCACCGCGTGCTCATCGGCTCGTGGCCGTGCCCCCCGCCCGCGCCTCGCACCTGCCCCCGCCGGGCCTGGAATGTGGCCGGACGCCAGCGGCCGGCCCGGCAGCACCCCGCACAACTCCGCCCGCGACACCACATGCCCCGGACGCCGGGCCAGCGCCCGCAGAACCGCCATCGGCGCCGGCGCGATCGGACGCAACCGCCCGTCCAGCACCACCGCGTGCCCCCGCAATTCCAGCACCACGCCGCGAACCTCCAGCCGCCGCGCCCG
>NZ_JBFAOF010000768.1:0-3581 GCF_040675125.1 Spirillospora sp. NPDC049652
AACCAGGTCAGCACCGCGCAGAGCGAGGCCGCCGCGCAGGTGCAGGCCGTCCAGGCCGAGAAGGAGACCGCGCAGCGCGACGCGGCCGCGGCGTGGGGCGAGGTGCAGCGGGCGCGCGGCCAGGCCGAGCAGGCCGAGCGGCGCGCCGTGGAGGCCGAGCGGCGGCTGGCGGAGGCGCAGGCCGAGTCGGCCGCCCAGCTCCAGGCCGCCCAGGCCGAGAAGGAGACCGCCCAGCGCGACGCGGCCGCCGCCTGGAACCAGGCGCAGCAGGGCCGCCAGCAGGCCGACCAGGCCCGCGCGCAGGCCGAGCAGGCGCAGGTCCAGGCCGAGCAGTCCCGGGTCCAGGCCGACCAGGCCCGCACCGCCATGGAGCAGGCGCGCCAGCAGGAGCAGCAGGCCCGGTCCCAGGCCGAGCAGGCGAGGACGCAGGCCGAGCAGGCCCGCCAGCAGGAGCAGCAGGCCCGCGCCGAGGCGCAGGCCGCGGCCGGGCGCGCCGAGGCCGCCGAGCGCCGCACCGCCGAGGCCGAGGCGACCGTCCGGCAGGCGATGACCCAGCGGGACCAGATGAGCGAGGCCCGCGACGACGCGCTGCGCGCCGTCGAGGACGCCGTCGCCGCCCGCCGCGCGGTCGAGGCCGAGCGCGACCGGATGGCCGAGCAGGCCGGCGAGCTGTCCCGCGCGCTGGAGGGCGCGCGCGGCGAGCTCGCGCAGGTCCGCGCCAAGCTCTCCGACGCCGAGATGCAGGCGCAGAACCTGCAGCACGCGGTCGCCGCCGCTGCGAAGGAGGCCGAGGAGGCCCGCAACCTCGCGCAGGCCGCCGAGACCCGGATGCGCGCCGCCGAGGCCCGCGCGAACGAGGCCGAGCGCCGCACCCAGGAGTTCGAGGTCCGCGCCAAGGCCGCCGAGAGCCGCGCCGCCGAGAGCGAGCGCCGCACCCAGGAGGCCGTGCAGCGGGTCGGCGAGGCCGACCGCCGCGGGCAGGCCGCCGAGAGCCGGATGAAGGCCGCCGAGTCCCGCGCCGCCGAGGCCGAGCGGCGGCTCGCCGAGAGCGACCGGCGGGCCGCGGAGGCCGAGCGCCGCGCCGACACCGCCGAGGTCGAGCGCAAGCAGGCGCTGGACACCGCCGCGCAGACCCTGGAGGCCGCCAAGAAGGCCGAGCGGGAGCGCGACTCGGCCGTCGCGGCGCTGGAGGCCGCCGAGCGGCAGCGGGAGACCGCGGTCCAGGCGCAGGCGCGGTCCGAGTCCGAGCTGACCATCGCCCGGGGCCGCGCCGACACGGCCGTCCGCGAGCGCGACCAGGCGTCCGCCGCGATGCGCCAGCTCGCGACCGAGCGGGACGCGATCGCCGAGAAGCTCGCCGAGCGGGACCAGTGGGTCGACCAACTCGCCCAGGCGGTCACCGAGCAGCGCGCGCAGATCTCCGAGCTCGCCCAGGAGCGGGACGCCGCCAAGCAGGCGTCCGAGCAGGCCCGGGGCCTGATCGACGAGCTGACCCGGCAGCTGCGCACGATCATGCCGTCCGGCGCGCCGCCGCGCTGATCACCGTCCGGCGGGCCGCCGGCGAGCCCGCGCGGCTCCCAGCGGCCCGCAGCGGCGGTCTCCGCTCCTCACCGCACCCGGGCCCGGCTCGGGGCGGCGCGGGGCCGGAGACCGCCGCTGCGGCTTTCCTGGACGTCCTCCCGGTCCCGGCGCGCCCGGGCCCGGCCGCCGGATCGCTGGTGTCGGGCCGCCGGGCGGGAACGAGACGGGAGCGTTCCAGCGCCGGGACGCCCCGATGTGGGGAGTGACACGCCTGGTCGGGGTCGTCCCGGATGTCGCGCGGTCGGCGGGTGATATTCTGGTGGCCCGTGGACAGTGCGGTACCGATTTCCGGTTCATCCGCCTCGTATCGACCACGGGAGAGTCTTCTTGCCTTCGGCCACCACTGGTAGCTCACGTCCTACCAAGCATCTGTTCGTCACCGGCGGTGTCGCCTCGAGCCTCGGCAAGGGACTCACGGCCTCCAGCCTGGGACGTCTGCTCGCGCTCCGCGGCCTGCGGGTCACCATGCAGAAGCTCGACCCTTACCTCAACGTCGACCCCGGCACGATGAACCCCTTCCAGCACGGCGAGGTGTTCGTCACCGACGACGGCGCGGAGACCGACCTCGACGTCGGCCACTACGAGCGCTTCCTCGACACCGAGCTGCACGGCTCGGCGAACGTGACCACCGGCCAGGTGTACTCCAACGTCATCGCCAAGGAGCGGCGCGGCGAGTACCTGGGCGACACCGTGCAGGTCATCCCGCACATCACCAACGAGATCAAGGACCGCATCCGCGGGATGGCCGACGGCCAGGAGGTCGACTTGGTCATCACCGAGGTCGGCGGCACGGTCGGCGACATCGAGTCGCTGCCGTTCCTGGAGGCCGTCCGGCAGATCCGGCACGAGATCGGCCGGGACAACTGCTTCTTCCTGCACGTCTCGCTGCTGCCCTACATCGGGCCGTCCGGCGAGCTGAAGACCAAGCCGACCCAGCACTCCGTGGCGGCGCTGCGCTCCATCGGCATCCAGCCGGACGCGATCGTCTGCCGGTCGGACCGGCCGATCACCGACGGGCTGAAGCAGAAGATCAGCCTGATGTGCGACGTGGACCGCGAGGCCGTCGTGTCGGCCGTGGACGCCGCCAGCATCTACGACATCCCGAAGGTGCTGCACGCCGAGGGCCTGGACGCCTACGTGGTGCAGCGGCTCGGGCTGCCGTTCCGCGACGTCGACTGGGGCTCCTGGGACGAGCTGCTCCAGCACGTCCACCAGCCGTCCCGCGAGGTCACGATCGCGCTGGTCGGCAAGTACATCGACCTGCCCGACGCGTACCTGTCGGTCACCGAGGCGCTGCGGCACGGCGGGTTCGGCAACGACGCCCGGGTGAACATCCGCTGGGTCAAGTCCGACGACTGCGAGACCCCCGAGGGCGCCAAGCGCGAACTGGACGGCGTGGACGGCGTGCTGATCCCCGGCGGGTTCGGCGTGCGCGGCATCGAGGGCAAGCTCGGCGCGATCCGGCACGCCCGCGAGAACCGGGTCCCGCTGCTCGGCATCTGCCTCGGCCTGCAGTGCATGGTCATCGAGGCCGCCCGGCACCTGGGCGACCTGCCGGACGCCGGCAGCGCCGAGTTCGACCCGGCCACCGCGCACCCGGTCATCGCGACCATGGCCGACCAGCTGGACGTGGTGTCCGGCGAGCGCGACATGGGTGGCACGATGCGGCTCGGGCTGTACCCGGCCGACCTGGCCGAGGGCTCCATCGTCCGCGAGCTGTACGGCGAGGCCAAGGCGTCCGAGCGGCACCGCCACCGCTACGAGGTGAACAACGCCTACCGCGACCGGATCGAGGAGACCGGGCTGCGCTTCTCCGGGCTGTCCCCGGACGGCCGCCTGGTCGAGTACGTCGAGCTGCCGCGCGAGGCGCACCCGTTCTTCGTCGGCACCCAGGCGCACCCGGAGTTCCGGTCCCGCCCGACCCGCCCGCACCCGCTGTTCACCGGGCTGGTCGGCGCCGCGATCGAGTACGCCGACGCGCGCGGCGCGGGCGCGTCCGC
>NZ_JBFAOF010000769.1:0-3572 GCF_040675125.1 Spirillospora sp. NPDC049652
CCGGACACCCGCACGGCCCCGGACGGCCACGCCCTGGCGGACGGCCGCACCGCAGGGGATGCCCGTGCCGCAGGGGATGGCCGTGCCGCGGGAGACGGGCGCGCCGCGGACGGGACGCGCCGTCCGCGCACCCTGGTCGCGGCCGACGCGGGCGCGGAGCCCGCCGCCGAAGTCCGCCTCACCCGCCGCCAGCTGATCGACGGCGCGTCGATCACCGAGGCGCTGCTGGCCCAGCTGGAGGAGTACGGGCTCGTCCGCCGGTCCGGCACCCACTACGACGGCGACGCGCTGGCCGTCGCCCGCGCCGCCGCCGCGCTCGGCGCGTTCGGCTTCGAGGCCCGGAACCTGCGCGCGGTGAAGGCCGCCGCCGACCGGCAGGTGGGCCTGATCGAGCAGCTCGTCGCGCCCCAGCTGCGCCGCCGCAGCCCCGGCGCCCACGAGGAGGCGGCCCGCACCGCCTTCGAGATCGCCGAGCTCTCGGTCCGGCTGCACACGGCGCTGGTCTCGGCCGGCCTGCGGGAGAACCTGGACCGGTGAGCCCGGCCGCGCCCCGCCGCACCGCCGTCCGGAAAGGGCGGCGGGGCCCGGACGGCGCGATTTGCCCGCCCGTCGCCCGGCCACCCGGAGGCGGGCGGGGTGTACGTTGGCTACAGGGGTCGGCGGCCAGCCGGTCCGGACGAGAGCAGATCGAGGCCGCGAGGACCAGCAGGGAGCCGCAGTGAAGCAGATGGAGGTCGTCGGCGTCCGGGTCGAGATGCCCTCCAATCAGCCGATCGTCCTGTTGAAGGAGACGGAGGGCGATCGCTACCTGCCCATCTGGATCGGGGCGGTCGAAGCGACCGCGATCGCCTTCGCCCAGCAGGGGGTGCTGCCCGCGCGGCCCCTCACCCATGATCTTTTCCGGGACGTCCTGGACGCGCTGAGCGTCCAGCTGAGGACGGTGAACATCACCGCCCTGCGCGACGGGATCTTCTTCGCCGACCTGGTCTTCTCCAACGGCGTCGAGGTCAGCGCCCGGCCGTCGGACTCCATCGCGCTCGCCCTGCGCACCGGTGCGACGATCTTCGCCGCCGAGGACATCCTCGAGGAGGCGGGCGTCGCGATCCCCGACGAGCAGGAGGACGAGGTGGAGAAGTTCCGCGAGTTCCTCGACACGATCACCCCGGAGGACTTCGGCCGCGCGGGCTGACCGCCCCGCACCGGGCGCTACCGCGCCCCGCTCGACACGAGGGTGATCATAACCACACCTCCCGGCGCGTCCGGAGGTAAAATACGTAGTTGTCATCGGGTCTCCCACGGCCTGCCGGCGCGGAGCAGCGCGAACCGGCGGACGGGATGTCTCCCGCGACTTCCTGGTTGTCTCATCAGCGTGGTATGGCGCTCGCGTTACCCCGGGGTTCGCCAGGTGCGGGGTCGTGCGTGTGCCGCGTCCGGGCCGCGTGATGCGTCCGGGCGGCGCGCCCTTCGCGTCCGGCTCGGCGGTCCGCCGCCGCCCGGCGGCGCGGATGCGCCGGTCACCCGGCGTGACCTGCGGGATCGTGGCGCCGCCGGGATGTTCCGGAGGCGGCCGCCGCGTTCCGTTTCCGCACCGGGGAGAGGTGGGTAGGAGTTCGATGGCGCCGGAGGTGCGCAGTTTGCCCACGTGAAGCCGGTTCATCCGGGTAGGCGACGCGCCGACGACGAACGTTGACCACACCCTGACCGGCACCTACCGTGCTGGTGGAACACCCGTGGTGTCATTCGTCAAACCCCCTTGACGGAACACCGCGGGCTGATAGAAGCCGGAGGTCCGCGTGGCGGTGAGCAGCGGCGAGGGCAAGGCGACCCCCGACAGGCGCATGGCGTCCCAGCGCGCCGGAGAGCAGGGTCTGCTCTTCGACACCAGGGTCTCGGCGCCGCCGGAGGACGTCGGCTACCGGGGCCCCACGGCGTGCGCCGCCGCCGGGATCACCTACCGGCAGCTCGACTACTGGGCGCGCACCGGCCTGGTGACGCCGAGCGTCCGGGCGGCGCAGGGATCGGGCAGCCAGAGGCTGTACGGGTTCCGCGACATCCTGGTCCTGAAGGTGGTCAAACGGCTCCTGGACACCGGGGTCTCGCTCCAGCAGATCCGCACGGCGGTGAACCATCTACGCGACCGCGGCGTCGAGGACCTCGCCCAGATCACCCTGATGAGCGACGGCGTGAGCGTCTACGAGTGCACCTCGGCCGACGAGGTCGTCGACCTGCTCCAGGGCGGCCAGGGCGTCTTCGGCATCGCGCTCGGCCGGGTCTGGCAGGAGGTCGAGGGCAGCCTCGCCGAGCTGCCCGCCGAACGCGCCGACACGGGCGACTGCGACGACGCCCACCCGCACGACGAGCTCGCCCACCGCCGCCGCGCCCGCCGCACCGGCTGACCCGCTCTCCCCAAGCTGAGCCGCCCCACTCCTCCCCGGCGTCCCACGCCCCGCCGGCCGACTTCCGGCTCCCTCCGCCGTCCCGCCGCCCGCCGCGGTGGCGCTCCCGGAGACCCCCGCACCACCCGCGATCCCCGTCAGATGGCCTCCTTGCGCTGGAGGTAGGCGAAGGCCGCCCAGCCGGGCGCGACCGGCAGCCAGAACGTCAGGAGCCGGAACAGCAGCACCGCCGAGGTGGCGATCTCGGCGGGCAGCCCCGAGATCGTCAGCGCCAGCGTGAGCGCCCCCTCGACCGCGCCCAGCCCGCCGGGCGTCGGCGCGGCCGAGCCCAGGGCGTTGCCGGTCAGGAACACCACCACGACGGCCGTCCAGGGCAGCGAGCCGCCGAAGGCGCGGATCGAGGCGTCCAGGCAGACCACGAACCCGGCCGTCAGCAGCAGCGTGCCGCCGAGGCTGGTGGCGAGCTTGCGGGGCGACTGCAGGACGTCCACCAGCCGCGGCAGCACGCCGGAGAACATCGACCGGAGCCGCCCGGTCACGAACCGCCGGACGCGCGGGATCGCCAGCGCCACCGCCACCGGGACCGCGAGCATCAGCAGCACGATCATGATCGTCCGGGACGGCGCCAGGTCGTGGGTGGCGGTCTGGGTGGACCCGGTGATGAACCCGAACACCACCAGCATCAGGATGTGCACGACCATCCCCATCAGCTGGGACGCGCCCACGCTGGCCACCGCCGGACCCGAGCGGATCCCGTACTTCTGCAGGTAGCGGGTGTTGAGCGCGACACCGGTGACGGCGGCGGGGGCGACGAGCTTGACGAACGACGCGGCGATCTGGACCAGGACGGTCCGCCACATCGGCAGCCGCTCGGGCACGAACCCGATGAGCATCAGCGCCGCCGCGACGTAGGTGACGGCGGCCGCGACCGCGCCGAGCGCCACCCACCACCAGTTCGCGCGGGAGCCGATCTGGTCCAGCTGCACGCTGGTCAGCTGCGGGATGACGATGTAGGCGGCGAAGGTGAGGGCGATGATGCTGACGATCGTCCGGGGGCGGAAGCGCTCCAGCCGGACGGGCTCGGTCTCGGCCTCGGGCTCCAGCTTGAGGATCTGCTCGCGGATGCGGGTCAGCAGGTGCCGGTCGTGCCGGAGCGCGGTGCGGGTCGCCCGGGTC
>NZ_JBFAOF010000770.1:0-3572 GCF_040675125.1 Spirillospora sp. NPDC049652
CGGGCGTCTCGCCCCGCGACTACGGCGAGGTCGCCGCGGCCATCGTCCGCAGCATCGGCGAGGACGGGGCGCGCAGCTCCTCGCGGCGGCGCCCCTCCGGGTCGAAGGACATCTCGGGCATACCGGAACTCTAACCGTCCTCGGCGAGCAGCCGGCGACCGATGATCATCTTCTGGATGTCGGCGGTGCCCTCGCCGATCAGCAGCATCGGCGCCTCCCGGTACAGCCGCTCGATCTCGTACTCCGTGGAGTAGCCGTAGCCGCCGTGGATGCGGAAGGCGTCCTCCACGACCTCCTTGCAGTACTCGCCCGCCAGGTACTTGGCCATGCCCGCCTCCAGGTCGTTGCGGTCGCCGTCGTCCTTGCGGCGGGCGGCCATGACGGTCATCTGGTGGGCGGCCTCCACCTTGGTCGCCATCTCGGCGAGCCGGAACAGCACGGCCTGGTGCTCGGCGATCGGCTTGCCGAACGTTTCGCGGCGGCGGGCGTAGGCCACGGCGAGCTCGTAGGCGCGGCGGGCGACGCCGCAGGCGCGGGCGGCGACGTTGACGCGGCCGACCTCCACGCCGTCCATCATCTGGTAGAAGCCGCGTCCGGGGGTGCCGCCGAGGATCTGCGCGGCGGGAATCCGGTACCCGTCGAACAGCAGCTCGGTGGTGTCGACGCCCTTGTAGCCCATCTTCTCGATCTTCCCCGGGACGGTCAGCCCGGGCGCGACCTCGCCGAAGCCCGGCTCCTTGTCCACGAGGAACGTCGTCATGCCGCGGTGCCCGGCGTCCGGGTCGGTGCGGACCAGCGTCGCGACCAGGTGGGACGTGCCGCCGTTGGTCAGCCACATCTTCTGCCCGGTGATGAGGTAGTCGTCCCCGTCGGCGACGGCCCGGGTGCGCAGGGCCGCGACGTCCGATCCGCATCCGGGCTCCGACATCGAGAACGCGCCGCGCACCTCCCCGGCGGCCATGCGCGGCAGGTAGTGCGCGCGCTGCGCGTCGGTGCCGTGGTGGGCGATCATCCAGGCGACGATGAAATGGGTGTTGACGATGCCGGACACGCTCATCCAGCCGCGCGACAGCTCCTCCACCACCAGCGCGTAGGTGAGCAGCGACTCCCCGAGGCCGCCGTGCTCCTGCGGGATCGTCAGCCCGAACAGGCCGAGCTCGCGCATCCCCGCGACGATGTCCTCGGGGTAGGCGTCGGCGTGCTCCAGTTCGGTCGCGACCGGGAGGATCTCCCGGTCGACGAACCTCCGCACGGTCGCGACGATCTCGCGCTGCTCCCCGGTGAGCCCGAACGTCTGCTGCAGCCGTCCCATCGCACGCCCTCCGCCGCGAGTGCCCCGCGAACGCCGCACACCGCGGGTCCGCAGACCGCGCGTCGCAAGTGTCCGCTTACATCGCTGACACCCTACGAGAAGGTCGCGGTCAGCGCGGACACCGGCCCCGAGGCGTACGCGGCCGCGATCACCGCCAGCTCTCCGTCCGGGTGCCCGACCACCGCGACCGGCTGCCCGGCGTACACCGGACGACGCGTCCGGAACGAGAACTCGGTCACCTTGTGGCCCGCCAGGCGCGGCAGCTCCAGCAGCATGATCGCCATCAGCGGCGCGTGCACGACCAGCCCGGCGTGCCCCTCGACGTTGGTCGCGTAGTCCTCGTCGTAGTGGATGCGGTGCGCGTTGTAGGTCAGCGCGCTGAACCGGAACAGCAGCACCGGGTCGGCGGTGAACGTCGTCCGCCAGGGCGTGCTGCGCAGCACCGGCTCCTTGTAGGACGGCTCGGGCGGCGCGGAGTCCGGCGCGCCGCTGCGGTACATCAGGTCCTGCTCCTCGACGGCGATCTTCTGCCCGTCGCGCAGGAACGTCTGCCGGACGGTCACGAACAGCAGCTCGCCGGTGCGGCCCTGCTTGATCTCGGCGGCGACCATCTCGTCCCGGCGGGTCACGGTGTCGCCGACGCGCAGCGGCTCGCGCTGCAGGAACCGGCCCCCGGCGAACATCCGGCGGCGGTTGGGGATCGGCGGGAGGAACCGCCCCTCGGCGGGATGCCCGTCGGGGCCGAGCACCGCCTGCGGGGGCCGCTCCAGGAAGTACAGCCACTGCCACAGCGGCGGCAGCTCCTCGCCGTCGAACGGCGCGCCGAGCAGGCCCGCCAGGCCGTGGGCGGGCCCGGGCTGGAGGATCTCGGTGGTCTCCTGCGGGGCGGGGCTCCAGCCCTGGATGTCGATCACGCAACGACTCCCTTCGCGCGTAGGTCGGCGGGGTCCAGGCCGAGACCGGAGAGGATCTCGTCGGTGTGCTCGCCGAGCCGCGGCGCGGGGACGGCCCGCCGCTCGGCGCCGGTGTTCAACGGGGACGCGGGCGCCCGGACGCGGCCCACGCCCGGCTGGTCGATCTCGCCCATGAGCGCGCTCGCGGCCAGGTCCAGCTCGGTGAAGCGCCGGTAGGGGGCCCACAGCACCGAACCGGCCTTCAGCGCCCGCTCGACCTCGGGCAGCGTCCGCGCGGCGAACCAGGGGGCGAGCAGCGCGGCGAGCGCCTCGCGGTGCCGGTAGCGGTCGCCGTCCACGGAGAAGTCGGCGTTCAGCAGGCGCGCGAGCTCGGCGACGGTGCCGGTCATCCCGGTGGCCTCGCACAGGTCGGCGAAATGGCGGCGGGTCAGCGCGACCACCATCACCCGTTCGCCGTCGCCGAGGACGAAGTCGCGGCCGAAGCCGCCGTACAGGTGGTTGCCGACGCGCTCGCGCTCGACGCCGAGCTGGGCCTCGGCGAGCAGCCCGAGGTTGCCCGCGGTCGCGAGCGCCACGTCGTACAGCGGAAGCCGGAGGTGCGCGCCCTCGCCCGTCCGGGACCGGCGCCGCTCGGCGGCGAGCAGGCCGACCGCCGCGTACAGCCCGCACGCCACGTCCCACGCCGGCAGGACGTGCGCGACGGGCGCGGCATGGTCGGGAGGGCCGGTGACCAGCGGGAATCCGATCTCGGCGTTCACCGTGTAGTCGACCGCGGCCGTCCCGTCCGGCCTGCCCTCGACCTGGAGGAGGATCAGGTCGGGACGCGCCTCGCGCAGCACCTCGTAAGACGGCCATCCGCCCACCGCGTTGGTCAGGACGATCCCCGCGTCGGCGGCCAGGCGCGTCACCACCTCGCGTCCCTCGGCGGACCGCGGGTCCACGGTGACCGACCGCTTGCCCTTGTTCATCCCGGCCCACAGCAGGCTCGCCCCGGACGGCGCGAGCGGCCAGCGGGCGGTGTCGGCCGCGCCGCCGAGCGGGTCGATCCGCACCACGTCCGCGCCGAGCTGGGCGAGGGTCATGCCGCCGAGCGGCGCGGCGACGAAGCTCGATATCTCGACGATCCGCAGACCTTCGAGCATGGGCGTCCTCCATGGGGGGCTCCGCCCGAGTATGCCTGAGACGCCGGAGTCCACGAGCCACCCACCCGCGCCCTCCGCGCCTTCCGGCAGGTCGAGGGCCGCGCGGACCGTGGACGGCCGACGGCGGTCCCTTCGTGTCAGAGGCGTTCGAGGATCGTCACGTTCGCCTGGCCGCCGCCCTCGCACATCGTCTGCATGCCGTAC
>NZ_JBFAOF010000771.1:0-3567 GCF_040675125.1 Spirillospora sp. NPDC049652
GGTCGAGGCCGGTCAGGACGGCGATGCGCCGCAGCCGGTAGTCGACGGTGTTGGGATGGACGTGCAGCAGCGGCGCGGCCCGCCGCCTGCTGAACTCGCTGACCACGTACGCGCGCAGCGTCTCCAGCAGCACGGGATGGCCGTCCAGGACGGCCAGCAGCCCGGCCAGGTGCGTGCGCGCCGGGCCCGGGCGTGACAGCTGGTAGTCCAGCAGCACGTCGGTGATCCGGTAGGCCCCGGGCGCGCGGCCGGTGATCCGGACGATCTCCAGGATGTCCGCGGACTGGCGGGCGGCCTCGGCGACCGAGGCGGCGGCCGAGGCGGCGACCCCGGCGTGCACGGCCGTGCCCGCCCGGTCGGCGATGCGCGCGACGAGCCCCGTCAGCCGGTCCCACCCGCAGGTCAGGGCCGCGTCGGGGTCGTCCACCGGGAGCAGCGCCGTCCCGCCGGCGGCGTTCAGCGCGTGCAGGGCCTGGTCGCGCCCGTGGTGGTCGATCTCGGCCTGGATGCGGCGGAGCTTGCGCCGCGCGGCGACGCTGCTGCTCACCCCGGAGACGGTCTCGTCCGGGTGGACGCCGAGCGCCAGGGTCAGCACCGCGTACGCGGGGGCCGGCCGCACGCCCGCGCGCCGGGCGGCCTCGCGGGGGTCGTGGCCGTCCAGCAGCGCCGACAGCACCTCGTGCCGGGCCGCCTGGTCCTGGCCGCGCAGGGCCTGGTGCTCCTCGACGTAGGCGTCGGCGACCGCCGCCGACACCAGCTGCAGGACGTCGAGCAGGATCCGCTCGACCTCCACGACGGCGTCCAGGTCCGCCGGGCCGGCGCGGGCGACCAGCGCGTCCAGGCCGATCCGCCAGCCGAGGTGGTACGCCGACAGGACCGCGCCGAGCGGCACGCCCTCCTCGGCGCGGCGGGCCGCCGACCGCGTCATCTCCGCCAGGTCGCCGGGCGCGGGGAGCCGCCCGGTGCGCAGCGTCCGGACGAACACCCGCAGGTTGTGCTCGACCACGCGGGTGATGTCCCCGGCCAGTTCCTCGCGCGGCAGCGACGAGTAGATCGGAAACCGGTCGGTGAACGTCGCGACCATCCGCCGCGCCAGCGCGGGCACCTGCGGCCCGAGCAGGGCGTCCGCCGGGACCCCGCCGATGGCCGGCGCGACACTGCGCGCGCCCCGTGATCCCGCCGGTCCGCTGGACGGCGCGGCGTTACCGGCCGGTTTGGTCTCGGTCACAGGATCTCCCGCCCATCTCTGGATATTTCCCTGATGGTCATCGGGTCCGGCGGGCTGAGTATTGCATCGCCCCCCAAGGAGGACCCCGTGCCCCTCACATCCCGCCCCCTGCTCCGCCGGACCCTCGTCTCCCTCGTCCCCGCCGCGCTGGCCGCGCTGGCGCTCGCGCCCGCCGCGCGGGCGGCCGTCCCCGAGTACGTCGCCCTCGGCGACTCCATGGCGTCCGGGCCGCTGATCCCCGACGTCACGGGCCCGGTGGCCTGCGGGCGCTCCACGCACAACTACGCGCACGAACTGGCGTCCACGCTGGGCGTCGCCGGCCTGAACGACGTGACCTGCAGCGGCGCCGCGTCCAAGCACATGACCGAGCCGCAGAGCCTCAGCGTCCTCGGGCAGGCCGCGGGGACCGCGCCGCCGCAGTTCGACGCGCTGACCTCCGGCACCAAACTCGTCACCCTCACGATCGGCGGCAACGACGCCGGGCTGGTCGGCGTCGCCCAGGACTGCGTGAACCTGCTGCCCACCGGGACGCCCTGCAAGTCCAAGTACACCCAGGGCGGCGTGGACCAGATCGCCGCGCGCATCGACGCGTTCGAGCCCAAGCTGTCGGCCGTCCTGGACGGCATCCGGCAGCGTTCGCCGCAGGCCCGCGTCGTGGTCACCGGCTACGGCCTCTACATCAAGCGCGGCGGCTGCTGGCCCGTCGTGCCGGTGCTGCCGGTGGACGCCGACTGGCTCCAGGGCAGCGTCAACCGGATGAACGGCGTGATCGCGCGGCAGACCGCCGCGCACGGCATGACCTACATCGACCTGGTCACGCCGAGCCAGGGGCACGACGCGTGCCAGTCGCCGTCCGCCAAATGGCTGGAGGGGTTCGTCCCCACGTCCACCGCCGCGCCGCTCCACCCGAACCAGCTGGGCGAGGCCAACTACGCCCGGATCATCGCCGGGCAGATCCAGGCGGCCCGGTGAGGTTCCGGGGCGCGCTGGTCGCGCTGCTCACGGCGGCGGCCCCGGTCGTCGCGGTCCCGGCCACCGCGGCCGGGGCCGCGTCCCCGGCCGCCCACGTGTGCGACCCGGCCGACACCGCGGCGTGCATGCTGCCGTTCCCGAACAACTGGTTCACCGTCGCCGACCGGTCCACCGCGACCGGACGCCGCGTGAACCTGTCGCCGCTCGCGACGCCCCGCGCCGGGGGAGTGCTCCCCGCCGACCCCGCGCAGTGGAACCGCAACGACGGCTTCTCCCCGGGATCGGCGATGCTCACCCGCGTGCCGGGGCTGGACCTGGCCCGGACCGGCGCCGCCCCGATCACCGACATGGCCGCCTCGCTCGCCCCCGACGCGCCGATCGTCCTCATGGACGCCCGGACGGGCGAGCGGTGGCCGTACTTCGCCGAACTCGACGCCAACGCGCCCGAGTCGCGGCGGCTGCTCCTGGTCCGTCCCGCCCGCAACTTCCGCGAAGGACACCGCTACCTGGTGCTCCTGCGCGGCCTCAAGGACAAGGACGGGCGGGCGATCGACCCGACGCCCGCAGTCCGGCGCATGCTGTCGGGCCGCGGGTTCGGCGCCACGGAGAAGGAGCGCGGCGTCGCGCTGCGCCGGACGGTCAGGGAGCTGAACGGACACCGCGTCTCCACGTCCGGGCTCTACCTCGCGTGGGACTTCACCGTGGCGTCCACGCGCAACCTCACCGAGCGGGCCGTGCACATGCGGGACGACGCGTTCCGCAAGCTCGGCGGCCGCGCGCCGAAGTTCACCGTCGGGAAGGTCACCGACTTCACCACCGACCAGGACCCGTACCTGGCCCGGCGGGTCGAGGGCACCGTGGACGTCCCCAGCTACCTCGACCTGCCCGGCGGACCGCCCGGCTCCTCGATGTACTACGGACGCGACGGACTGCCCGCGCAGATCCCAGGCAACGTGCAGAAGGCCAACTTCCGCTGCAACGTCCCTCGCGCCGCGCTCACCAAGGCGGCCCAGCCGGTGCTGTACGGGCACGGGCTGATGGGCAGCGCGTCCGAGATCGACAGCGAGAAGCTGCGGCGCGCGGCGCAGCAGCACGACCTCATGCTCTGCGCGACCGACTGGATCGGGATGTCGCAGGGCGACATCGCCAACGTCGCGAGCGTCCTGCTGAACGTCTCGCGGTTCAACACCGTCCCGGACCGGCAGCAGCAGAGCTACCTGGACTTCCTGTTCCTCGGCCGCGACCTGGTCCACCCGCGCGGCTTCACCGCCGACGCGGCGTTCCGGTCGCCGGACGGCCGTCCGCTCATCGGCGGCGGGCTGGCGAGGCGATGCCGCGCAGGGAGCGGCGGACGTCGTCGGCGAGCC
>NZ_JBFAOF010000772.1:0-3563 GCF_040675125.1 Spirillospora sp. NPDC049652
CGACCGGCCCGGCGGACCGGCCCACCGGCCGTGGTCGCCCCCACGGCCGTCCCGCGGCGAAGGCCCCTCCGTCCTACACCCGGAGGGGCCTTCTGCCGTGTCCGGGGACGTGCGCCGGCGGGAGCGCGACGAAGCGGAGCCGCGGGGGGACGCACCGCGACGCGCGAGGGGGCGCGGCGGTTGTCACTCGGTGGGTGATTGGTCCAATAAAGGAACATCTATCGACTTTCGCCCCACCTCGGGGCATCGTGATCTTCACCCATCCCCCAGGGAGAGGATCACCCGATGGCCAGGCGCTCCCCCCGCCTCGTCCCGACCGTCCGGACTCCCGGCCGCCTGCTTCCGCTGGCGCTGGCCGCCGTCACCGCGGTGGCGTTCGCGCCCGCCGCCTCCGCCGCCTCCCACGTCCGGTTCACCCCCGGCGCGGAGGGCGTGGGCGACTCCTACTTTCCCCTGGAGGGGAACGGCGGCTACGACGCCCTGCACTACTCGCTCCGGCTCGCCTACGACACCGACTACGGGCAGCTCGACGGCACGGTCACGATGACCGCGCGGGCCACCCAGAACCTGTCGTCCTTCGATCTCGACCTGTCCGGAATGGACGTGGCGAAGGTCGTCGTGAACGGGCAGCGCGCGTCCTTCCACCGGCGCGGCCAGGAGCTCAAGATCAAGCCGAGGCACGGGCTGCGGAAGGGCTCGTCCTTCCGGGTGGCGGTCACCTACGGCGGCGTTCCGCAGACCATCGTGGGCTCGCCGATCGTGTTCGGCTCGCCCTATGGGTTCCTCAAGACCCCCGACGGCGCGTTCATCGGGGACGAGCCGAACGGCGCGTCCACCTGGTTCCCGGTCAACGACCACCCGAGCGACAAGGCCACCTACGACTACACGGTGACCGTGCCGAAGGGCCTGTCGGTGGTCGCCAACGGGCTGCCCGACGGCCGCCGCGAGGGCATGGCCTCCTTCAGCCGCCGCCGGGGCGCGACGCGGGCCAGCACGTTCCGGTGGCGCGAGAACAAGCCGATGGCCAGCTACCTGGCGACGATCGACATCGGCAAGTGGAACGTCAAGGAGTCCAGGACGCCCGGCGGGCTGAACAACTACGTCGCGGTCGACCCCGTCCTGGAGACGAACCAGCCGAACGCGGTGCAGTTCTTCACCGACACCACCGCCGAGGCGACCGACCTGTGGGCCAAGACGTGGGGCCCGTACCCGTTCGAGACGACCGGGGCGATCGCCGACAACGCCGTCTACGAGGGCAAGCCGCTCGGGTTCTCGCTGGAGACGCAGAGCAAGCCGGTCTACTCGGCCGTCCGGAGCACCTCGACCATCGCGCACGAGCTCGCCCACCAGTGGTTCGGCGACAGCGTCTCGGTCGCGCGCTGGAAGGACATCTGGCTGAACGAGAGCTTCGCGTCCTGGTCGGCGTACTACTGGACCGAGAAGCACGGCGGCGCGACCGTCCACGACCGGGTCCGGACGATCTACAACTCCTACCCGTTCCCCGACAGGCCGGACGACCCGTACTGGTCGGTCAAGATCGCCGACCCGCAGCGCGACACCATGTTCAACGACCGCGTCTACAGCGGCGGCGCGACCGTGCTCCAGCTGCTCCGCGAGAAGATCGGTGACGACAAGTTCTTCACGCTGCTGCGGACGTGGGCGGCGGCGCACCGCTACGGCAACGCCACCACCGAGCAGTTCGTGGCGCTCGCGAACAAGGTCTCCGGGCAGGACCTGAACCCGTTCTTCCAGACCTGGGTCTACTCGACCGGCAAGCCCCCGCTGCCGTAGACCGTTTTCCGCAGACCACTCCGCTGCGGAGTCACCAGGGCCCCGGGAAGTACCGCTTCCCGGGGCTCTGCCGTTCCCGGGGGACGGCACCGACCGGCCACGAAAACCACTGGATCGTTCACGGAGCGCGATTTAGGCTTCTGGCCAGTGGGCGTCATTCCGTGGGTCTCCTGGTACGCACTGCGACGATACTCCGCCTATCCCCTCGGCTCGATGGCCGAAGCCGTCACCAACTCCTTCTTCGGCGTCGTCCGCGCCGCGATCCTGCTCGCGCTCTGGCGCGCCCGGCCCGGGCTCGGCGGCTACGACACGAGCGACGCGGTGACCTTCTCCTTCCTCACCCAGGCCCTGATCGGACCGGTGCAGATCTTCGGCGGCATGGAGCTGGCCCAGCGCGTCCGGTCCGGGGACGTCGCCATCGACCTGCACCGGCCGGTGGACCTGCAGGCCTGGTGGCTGGCCGACGACATCGGGCGCGCCGCGTCCACGCTGGCCCTGCGCGGGCTGCCGCCGATGCTGGTCGGCGGCCTGCTGTTCACGATGCGGCTGCCCGGGCCGGGCGCGGCGGCCGCGTTCGCGGTCTCGCTCGGGCTGGCCGTCCTGCTGAGCTTCGCGCTGCGGTACCTGATCACGCTGTCGCAGTTCTGGCTGCACGACGAGCGCGGCGTCCAGGCGGTGACGCTGGTGCTGTCGCTGTTCTTCTCCGGGATGCTCGTGCCGCTCGTCGCGTTCCCGGAGACGCTCGGGGACGTGGCGCGGGCGCTGCCGTGGTCCGGGCTGATCCAGGTGCCCGCCGACGTGTTCCTCGGCCGCCGCACCGGCGGCGCGCTGCTGTCCGGGCTGGCGTTCCAGGCGGCCTGGACCGCCGGGCTGCTCGCCGCCGGGCGGCTGCTGACCCGCGCCGCCGAGCGCAGGCTGGAGGCGCAGGGTGGTTAGCGACGCGGTCTCGACCTACTGCCTGCTCGCCTGGACGTGGATCCGGGCCGCCGCGCAGTACCCGGTGTCGCTCGTGCTGCTCGCCCTCGGCACCATGGTGACGACCGGCCTGGACATCATGGGCATCCTGGTGCTGTTCAGCCGGACGCCGCGCATCGCCGGGTTCACCTCGGCGGAGGTGCTGTTCCTGTACGGCACGTCGGCGCTGTCCTTCGCGACGTCCGACATCGTGCTCGGCACGACCGAGCGGCTCGGCGAGCGGGTGCGGGACGGGACGCTGGACGCGCTGCTGGTCCGCCCGGTCAGCCCGCTGATCCAGATCGCGACCGAGGACTTCACGCCGCGCCGGTTCGCGCGGCTGGGCCCGCCGGCGCTGGTCCTGGCGTTCGCGCTGCCCCGGCTGGGGGTCGGCTGGACGGCTGGCCGGGTCGCGATGGTCCCGGTCATGGTGGTGTCCGGTCTGGTGATCTTCAGCGGGCTCTGGGTGCTGTGCGCGGCGCTGCAGTTCGTCCTGCTGAACAGCCACGGCGCGACCAAGGCGCTCACCTACGGCGGGGCGTTCCTGACGCAGTATCCGATGACGCTGTTCGCGCGCGACTTCGTCCGCGGCGTGACGTTCGTCGTCCCACTCGCGTTCGTGAACTGGGAGCCCGCCTTGTACGTGCTCGGCCGGTCCGATCCGCTGGGTCTGCCGGGCTGGACGCGGTTCGCCTCGCCCGCGGTCGGGGCGGCGCTGTGCGCGGTGGCGGCGCTGGCGTGGCGGTCGGGCCTGCGCCTCCCGGACCGGCCGTGGCTGCGCTGGTCCCAGAAGACCATGCGCAGCCGCTCCCCGTCCG
>NZ_JBFAOF010000773.1:0-3549 GCF_040675125.1 Spirillospora sp. NPDC049652
GCCGAGACGGCCAGGCCCGCGGTCAGCGCCACCGCCGTCGCGCGCGTCCGGGCACGCGCCCCCGCGGGCGAGGAGCCGATCCTCGCGCCGGTCCGCGCCACGCGCCCCGCACCGGTCCACCGCAGCATGTCGCTCCCGCTCCCCGTCCGCCTTCGGGGAGACTTTACCGCCGCGCCGGCCGCCTCCGGACGGCCATTACGGCGGGACGTCCGGGCGGCGCCGGTCCAGGCGATCGGAACGCACGCGCGCACGCCCTTTATTCGGCTTTTCGCGCGTGCCATTGACCGGGCGTCCGGAGAATGTGAAACCGCCGCGACCCGGGAGGCAGTGGGTGCTGGCGTCCGCGCCACACACGGAGGTTGCTGGAGAGGGATATGGCGCGGGCTACTGCCTTTTCCTCGGGCCGCGGCGGCACCGGTGGGGGCGTGGCGAGGTTGGGGAACAGCGGATCACCTTGCAGTGCTGCCTGGCCACGCGGTCACCGGTCCCCGGCGAGGCGGCGACGGTGTGACGCCCTCGAGACGGAGGAGATTCGAGGGACGACGCGCGTCCCGCCGGAGGTCGCGGGACGGCCGGGGGCCGTCCGTCCGCGGGTACTGCCTGCGGTCGTTGTGTTGGATCACCTCGATCCGTGCGATGAGCCTGCGCGGGGTCTCGGCCTCGACGAAGTCCCCGATGTCCAGGGGCCGCGGCGGCAGCGCCCACCAGTGGCCGGTGAACGGGCCGAACCAGACGGTCCAGCCCGGAAAGCGCCGGGAAAGCGCCTCGACCTCCGCCGAGTGGTCGTCAGTCATCGGGTGACCTTCCTGCCGGCGCGGGTTCCGGAGTGCGGAGCGCGCCTGTCGGGCCGTGACCTTTTTCAATTCCGTCCCCTTTAATTGGGACAGTTCAGATTGTGTCCCCCGTCACAGAGCCAGTCAATACTTGTAGCTATTATTTGTCGGGGCGCGAAAGGCGAAAATTGACGACGGAAACATCCGGACGGCAGAAATCCCCGTACCCCGGACCTGCGGCTTCAACCATCCGGCCAGGCCGCGCCCGCGGGCCCCCGCGCGGCCCACCCGGCGGATCATCCGGCGGCTCACCCGCCGCTGTGCGCCGTTCACCGCGGGGCCACCCGGCCCGCCTAGCGTGGGCGGCCTGTGATCGACGACACCGCTCGCGGCCGCCGCTCACCCGGCAGGCAATTCGCGAAATTTTCAGCGATCTGGGCGTTTCTCCCCCGAGTGTCCGGGCGGTGGACGCTCCCGCCCGGCGTGCCGCCCCGCCTGCCGCCACGCCTGCTACGGCGCGTGCCCCAGCTCGGGCCGGCCGTGCGGCGGCACGCGTTGTTCCTCGTCGTGCTGGCGGGAGCGGCCGTGCTCCGCTGGACGGCCCTGCGCGCCTATCCGACCGGCCTGTGGTTCACCGGCGACTCGTACTTCTACATCGGGCACGCGCTGAACCCGCGTCCCTCCCCCACGCGCACGACCGGCTATCCGATGCTGCTGTGGCTGCTCAGGCCCGCCCACAGCCTCTACCTGATCGTGTTCCTGCAGCACGTCCTCGGCCTCGGGGTCGCGGTGCTGTCGTACGCGCTGCTGCGGCGCGCGCGGCTGCCCGGGTGGGCCGCCGTGGCGGCGGTGCTGCCGGTGCTCTTCGACGGCTACCAGGTCGAGCTCGAACACCTGATCATGTCGGAGACGCCGTTCACGTTCCTGCTGGTCGCGGGCATGACCGTGCTGCTCTGGCGGCCGCTCGGCCCGGACCGGGCGCGTCCGGCGTGGCGGCAGGCGGTCGCGGCGGGAGTGCTGCTCGGCGCTGCGGCCCTGGTGCGGTCGGCGGGCACCCCGCTCATCCCGCTGCTGCCGCTCGGGTTGCTGCTGTGGCGCGGCGGCTGGCGGTCCGCGCTGGCCTTCGGGACGGCGGCGGCCGTCCCGCTGGTCTCGTACGCCTTCTGGTTCCAGCAGGTCAACGGCACGTTCGCGCTGACGACCAGCGACGGGATCTTCCTGTGGGGGCGGACGGCGAACTGGGCGGCGTGCACGAAGATCCGTCCGCCCGCGCACGAGCGGGACCTGTGCCTGCCCAAACGCGTCCAGGCCCAGCGCATCCCGCCCGGACGGCTCATCTGGATCAGCACGATCCCGCCGCGTACCCGTGGGTGGTCCGTGGCCTCGCCCGACGCGAACCGGACGCTGCGCGACTTCGCGGTCCGCGCGATCCTCGCGCAGCCGCGCGCGTACGCGAGCGACGTCGCGCGCGGCATCGGCTACACGTTCGAGAACCGGCGGCGTCCGTACCCGAACGGCACGACCGAGGTGCTGTACCACTTCCGGGACCGTCCGCAGATCTTCCCCGCCGGTCGCGGCTGGGGCGGGCACGGCGGGACGGCCCTCGGCGACATCCTCACCTACACGGCCGGCGGCGACCCGAGCCGGGTGAACGAGGCCCAGGCGCAGCGGATGATCGCCTACCAGCGGCACGTCTTCCTGCCCGGCCCTGCACTCGGCGCGCTCTTCGCGGTCGGCGCGGTCGCGGTGCTGCGGCGCGGCCGCGCACCTCTGCTGGTGCTCGGCACGGCCGTCACGCTGCTGGTGTTCCCGATCGCGACGGCCGACTTCGACTACCGGTACGTCATGCCCGTCCTGCCGTTCGCCTGCCTCGCGGCGGCGCTGGCGTTCGCTCCCCGGAACGGCGACGGCCCCGGCGGTGCCGGGGCCGTCCACCGATGGGCGCGGGCTAGCCGTTGGTGGGGAAGCCCAGGTTCACGCCGCCGTGCGACGGGTCCAGCCAGCGGGCCGTGACCGCCTTGGTGCGGGTGTAGAAGTGGACGCCCTCCATGCCGTGGGCGTGGCTGTCGCCGAACAGCGACGCCTTCCAGCCGCCGAAGGAGTAGTACGCCATCGGGACCGGGATCGGCACGTTGATGCCGACCATGCCGACCTCCACCTCGTTCTGGAAGCGGCGCGCCGCCCCGCCGTCGTTGGTGAAGATCGCCGTCCCGTTGCCGTACGGGTTGGCCGAGACCAGCCGCATCGCCTCGTCGTAGGAGCCGGCGCGGGCGACCGACAGGACGGGGCCGAAGATCTCGTCCCGGTAGCAGTCCATCTCCGGGGTGACGTGGTCGAGGACGGTCGGGCCGAGCCAGAAGCCGTCCGCGCCGCCGCCGAGCACCGGCGTCTCGCGCCCGTCGACCGCGAGGGTCGCGCCCTGCGCGACCCCGCTGTCCAGGTAGGACGCGACCTTGTCGCGGTGCGCCCGGGTGACCAGCGGGCCCATCTCGGCCTCCGGGTGGTCCCCGGGGCCGATCCGGAGCTCGGCGACCCGCTCCTTGATCTTGGCGATCAGCTCGTCCCCGACCGGGTCGACCGCGACGACGACCGAGATCGCCATGCAGCGCTCGCCGGCCGAGCCGAAGCCCGCCGAGACGGCCGCGTCGGCGGCCAGGTCGAGGTCGGCGTCCGGCAGCACGACCATGTGGTTCTTCGCGCCGCCGAGGGCCTGCACGCGCTTGCCGGTGCGGGCCGCGGTCTCGTAGATGTACCGCGCGATCGGGGTCGAGCCGAG
>NZ_JBFAOF010000774.1:0-3544 GCF_040675125.1 Spirillospora sp. NPDC049652
GTATGAACGCCGACTCGGTCGGGGTGCTGGACCGGGCCGCCCGCAAGGTCGTCGGCCAGGTCCGGGCCGGGCGGCTGCCCGCGCCGGTCGCGCTCACCCCGGACGGCCGGGAGGCGTGGGTCGGGAACGTGCTCTCCGGCAGCGTCACGGTGATCGACACGGCCTCGAACCGGGTGACGGCCACGATCGTGGGCGGCGTCGGCACCAAGCCGATCGACGCCGCGCCGCAGTCCATCGCCTTCGCTCCGGCCCCGTGACTCCGGCCCCGTGACCCCGCCCCCGTCCGTCCCGGCGAGGCGGCCGGGCGCGGGCGGGACAGGCTGGGGGTCAGATGCGGGCCGGGGGTCAGGTGCGCACCCGGGGTCAGGTGCGGGTCGGGGGGGCGCAGGCGGCGCGGGAGGGTGGCCACGACCACGTCGTAGGACTGTTCGAGCAGCTCGCGGACCATGCCGGTGTCGAGGCCCCCGTCCAGCAGCACCGTGACCCAGTGCCGCTTGTTCAGGTGGTACCCGGGCAGGACGGTGTCCGGGAACTCGGCGCGGAGCGCGGCGACCTCGTCCGGCGGCAGTTTCAGGCTGACGCTGGGCGGGTCGGCGTGCTCGGCGAGCAGCGCGAAGATCTTGCCGCCGACGCGGTAGACCGCGGGCTGGTCGCCGAACGGGAAGTCCTCGGTGGCGTCGGGGAGGCCGAGGCAGTGCTCGGTGACGTCGCCGGGCTTCATGGGGGTGCTCATCTTCTCGGTCTCCGTTCCACCGGGGGCGGCCTTCTCCGGCGCCGGGCGGCGCGCGGCGGTTCCCCCTCCGGCAGGGGCCTGGCCCGCGCCGCAGCCGGCCTGGCACGAGTCGGGTCGGGCGGGTCAGCTCGTCGTCTTGAAGTGCGGGTTGCGGATCACGCCGACCAGGTCGCCGGTCGGGTTGCGCACGACCGCGACCTCGATGCCGCCGCCGACCTCGCGGCACGGCGTGTGCGGTTCCGCGCCCGCCGCGAGCAGCCGCGCCTCGGCGTCCGCGGCGTCCTCGACGCCCCAGTAGACGATCGGGCCGTCCGCCGGGTCGCCGTCGGGGTCGAGGGCGAGCTCGTACCCGCCGACCTCGAAGCCGACGTAGAAGGGATGGTCGAAGTACGGTTCGAAGCCGAGCACGGAGGTCCACCAGCGCTTGGCGGCGTCCAGGTCGGGGGCCGGGTAGACCACCGTGCGCAGGCCCAGCAGTTCCACGCTCACGAGCGGCGCTCCAGCAGGCCGCGGACGTACGCCGCCTGCCCGGCGTGCTGGAGGCTGTCGTCGGCGACGCTGACGAGCCGGACGCCGAGCGTGACAGGCGGGTCCCAGCGCTCGTCCACGATCCGGTCGAGGTCGTCCGGGGCGAGGCCGGCGAGGAAGTCGCCGGTGCGGGCGTGGACGGCGTCGTAGTACTCCACGAGCAGTTCGGCGGTCGGCCGGACCCGCGTGACCTGCTCGGGGGTGTGCCCGTAGCCGGTGAAGCCGGGGTCGGACGGCAGGTCGAACCGGGCCGGGAGGTCGCCGGACGTCCAGATCTGGTCCTTGCCGAGGATCTCGGCGAGGTGGGCGTCCTGGACGCGCGTCAGGTGCCACACCAGCCAGCCGACCGTGTTCGCCCCGGGCTCGGGCGCGGTCGCCAGCACGGCCGGTTCGAGCCCTTCCACCGCCTCGCGGACCAGCGGCGGGATGCGGTCGTAGAGTTCGCCGAGCAGCGCGTTGACGTCCATCCCGCGACTCTAACCCGCGCCTCCGACATTCCTTCCCGCCGCCCCGCGACGCCCGAAGGGGCCGCGGAAACCGCGGGCCGGAACGGGTGGGCCCGGCCACCCCAGCGGTGGGTGACCGGGCCCGTGGTCCCGAGAGGCGGGACGGGTGGCCGCGCGCGACGGACGGTCCCGTCCCGGCTGGCGGGACGGGCGCCGTGCGCGGCGGCCGTGACGGGGTTGCGGGACGGGCGCCGCGACATCGCGGGCGGCGCCGGTCCGGACCCGGGAAAGTATCCGAAACCGGGCCCCGGCACAAGGGCCGCCCCTTCTGACCGGCAGGTCAGGTGACCTGGCCGTTGAGCCAGCCGAAAACGAACGGGAGCATGTTGCGCCACACGACGGTGCCGTGCTCGCCGAGCTTGGTGGTGTACTTGGTGACCTCGGTCGGCGGGCGGACGTGCTTCATGAACCTGTCGATCTCGGCGGGCGGGGCCTCGGGGTCCCGGCCGCCGGTGGCGAGCAGCAGCCGCACCGCCGGGGCCCGCTTCAGCAGCTCGTACGGGGCGTTCTCGCGCAGCAGCCTCGGGTTGTGCCGGATCACCGTGTTCGTGGACTCGTACGTCCCGGCGATGCCGACGCCCGTCCGGTACAGGTTCGGGTGCTGGAGGGCGAACTTGACCGCGCAGTAGGCGCCCTCGGAGTAGCCCATGGTGGTCCAGGACGCGGCGTCGGTCCTGACGCGGAAGTTCTGGTACATGAAGTCGCGGACGTCGCGGGTGAGCCAGGTCGCGACGGGGACCTGGCCGGGGATGTCGGTGCACTCGTTCGGCTTGCCGCCCGCGACGTTGATGGACGCCGAGACCAGGATGAACGGCCTGACCTTGCGCCCCCGGATCAGGCGGTCGGCGAGGTTGCCCGCGTTGAGGTCCCCGAACCAGGTGGTGGGCTCGCCGGGGGTGCCGCCGAAGAGCTGCACGACCGGGTAGGACGTCCGGGCGTCGCGCCGGTAGTCCGGCGGGAGGTAGACGACGACGCGGCCGTTGACGTGCGAGGCGGGGCCGGTGAACCTGGCCTCCAGGCTCTTGCGTCCCGGGTCGGTCTTGAAGTGCTTCTGGGTGAGGGGGCCGGGGCCGACCAGGCCGCCGCGGTGATGCCCTCCCCCGCCGACGGTGCTCTGCGTCCCGCCGCCGTCGTCGAAGCTGGTGCCGAGGAAGTCGGCCGACACCTCGGCCCAGGTGCCGTAGAACCCGCGCGCGTTGTTGATCAGCAGCCCGGCCAGCGCGAGCGCGGTGACCTGGCAGAGCACGATCATCACCGCGCGACCGGCGAGCCGCACCGCGCCGGGACCGGGGATCCGGTTCCAGGCGGCCATGCAGCCGGCGAAGGCCGAGACGGCCAGGAACACCGCCGCCAGCAGCGTCCCGGTGCTGTGTGGACCCATCGTTCGCGCAAACCCCCGTGTCGCGGGTCCACGCCCGAGGGCCCGCGGTTCGCTCAAGCCGCCGCCCCGCGGACGCAACGCGACGGCAAGCGCAGTGGCATCGGTCCGTTAATACCCGGGGCAGCTGATCAACTATAAGCCAGGAGAACGCCAAAGAAGTCCGGTCCGATGCGCGATATCCGTCTTTTCACCTGCCGCTAACCTTGGGAAACGCGGTTCCGGGCCGTCCGGACGCCCCCGCCGCGGCCTCACGAACCGGCGGGGCCACGGCGTTTTCGGTGTTCAGCCGCCGTCCGGCGGGTGCACAGGCGGCTTCCAGGCAGTGCTCAGAAGCCGTCCAGATTTAACGGACGACGGACGCCGAACGAGGAACGACGGACGGCCGGTCGCCCCGCG
>NZ_JBFAOF010000775.1:0-3544 GCF_040675125.1 Spirillospora sp. NPDC049652
GCCGACGTCATCCTCGCGCGCAGCACCGACGAGGCCTCCGCCGCCGTCCGGATGGGCGTGCGGCGCGACGCGATCCGCATCACCCCGCCCGGCGTGGACGTCGAGCTGTTCTCCGAGGTCGGCCCCACGATGCCGCGCGGCGACCGGCTGCGCCTCACGGTGATCTCGCGGAACCTGTCCGACGGCTCCGCCGAGACCGCGATCCGCGCCCTGCAGCACGTCCCGGACGCCGAGCTGGCCGTCGCCGGCGGTCCCGAGCGCGAGGAGCTGGAGGACGACGCCTCGGTGCGCCGCCTGACCGTCCTCGCCAAGCAGCTGAACGTCTCCGACCGGGTGATCTTCCTCGGCCGGATGCCGCGCCGCTCGCTGCCCCGCCTGCTGCGCACCTCGCGGCTGGCGCTCGGCCTCGCCCCGACCGAGTCCGCCCCGACCGCCGCGCTGGAGGCCATGGCCTGCGGCGTCCCCGCGGTCGTCACCCCGGTCGGCACCAACGCCGACGCGGTGCTCGACACGATCACCGGCCTGCACGTCCCGGCGAACCGCCCGCGCCAGATCGGGCTGGCCGTCCGGCAGCTGCTGGCGGAGGAGACCACCCGGCACGGCTACGGCATCGCCGCCGCCGACCGGGTCCGCTCGCGGCACAGCTGGCCGCGGATCGCCGACGAGACCGAGCGCGTCTACCTGACGATCACCCCCGAGCCGGAGATCCTGCCGGAGCCGGGCCAGGAGCCCGAGCGCGAGCCGCAGCCCGCCCCCGAGCCCACCAAGGTCCCCGCTCCCGCGCCGCAGCCCGAGCGCGAGCCCGAGCCCGCCTCGCAGGCCGCGTCCAGCGTGGCGAGCGCGCTGGCCGAGACCGACAGCGAGCTGGTCGGCTCGCTGACCTGACCCGGTGTCCCGTCCCGGGGCCGCCCGCCGGCGGCCCCCGACGACCACCGCCCCAGCGGCGAGACCCGCTGAGCCGCCCCTTCTCCCGTCCGGGCGGCCCGGCGCAGGCCCCGGCCCCCGATCCGGTCAGGATCGGGGGCCGGGGCCTTGCCTGCCTGGTCTGTCGGTTCCCGATGCCATACTGGGGCGATTCAGGGGAGGTGCGGAAAAGGGTGCTCATCGGCAGGAAGGCGCAGTTCGCCGCGCTCACCGCGGCGCTGGACCGGGCCGCCGCCGGCCGCGCCGGGGTGGTCCTGGTGGGCGGCGACGCCGGGGTGGGCAAGTCCCACCTGGTCGCCGAGCTCACCGCCACCGCGCGCGGCAAGGGCTTCGCCGTGCTGACCGGCCAGTGCGCCGCGCTCGGCGAGTCCATGCCCTACCTCCCCCTCGCCGACGCACTGTGGACGGCGCTGCGCGATCCGCAGTCCGCGGAGGATGAGCGGCACTGCCTGGAGAAGGCGCTGTCGGCGCGGCCGGTGCTGCGCAGGCTGCTGCCCGACGGCGACGGCGCCCCCGACGAGGCGTCCGACCTCGGCCGCCAGCAGCTGCTCGGCGCGACGCTCGGGCTGCTGGGCGAGCTGGGCGGGCAGCGCCCGGTGCTGCTCGTCCTGGAGGACCTGCACTGGGCCGACCGCTCCACGCGCAACCTGCTGGTCTTCCTGAGCCGGGTGCTGCAGCGCGAGCGGGTCTGCCTCGTCGGCACCTACCGGACCGACGACCTGCACCGGCGGCATCCGCTGCGGCCCGTCGTCGCCGAGCTGCTGCGGCTGCCGAACGTGTCGGCGGTGGAGCTGAAGCCGTTCCGGCCGGGCGAGACCGCCGAGTTCCTGACCTCGCTGATCGGGACGGGCGCCGAACCCCCCGCCGACCTGGTCGAACGCGTCCACCGCAGGTCCGAGGGCAACCCGTTCTACGCCGGTGAGCTGTTCGCCGTCGGGGAGGACGGGGAGCTGCCCGCCGCCCTCGCCGACCTGCTGCTCGCGCGGGTGGAGCGGCTGTCCGAGGACGCCCAGCGCGTCGTCCGGGTCGCGGCCGTCGCGGGCCGCCGCGTCGACGACGAGCTGCTGCGCCGCGTGTCGGGGCTGTCGGAGGCCGCGGCGGGCGACGCGCTGCGCGACGTGGTGTCGCACCAGATCCTGGTGCCGAGCGGCGCGGCCGGATACACCTTCCGGCACGCGCTGCTGCGCGAGGCCGTCTACGCCGACCTGCTCCCCGGCGAGCGGACCCGGCTGCACCGGGCGTTCGCCGCCGAGTTCCTGCGGGCGGTCGCGCCCGCCGGCGAGCAGGCGGTCGCGGACGCGAACCGTCCGCCGCGCGCGGCGGCGGAGCTGGCCTACCACTCGATGGCCGCGCACGACCTGCCGACCGCGTTCGCCGCGTCCGTGCGGGCGGGGCAGGACGCCGAGCGGATGGGCGCGCCCGACGAGGCGTACGAGCACTACGACCAGGCGCTGTCGCTGTGGGACAGCGTGCCCGACCCGGCGGAGTCCGCCGGGCTCGCCCGGGTGGACCTGGAGTGGTCGGCCGTGCGGTCGTCGGGACGGTCCGGGGACGTGCGCCGGGCCGTGCAGCGGCTGCGGCGGCTGCTGACGCTGGTCGATCCGGACGACCGGGCGCTCGGCGCGGAGGTCCGCGAACGCCTCGCCTACTACCTGCACGAGAACGACCGGCTGGAAGAGTCGCGCAAGTGGGCGCAGGAGGCGCTCGACCTCACGCCCGTCGAGCCTCCGACCTCCGCCCGGGCGCGCGTGCTGGCGACCTATGTGCGGTCGCTGCTCGCCACGCCCGAACGGTACGACGAGGTCCCGGCGATGGCGGCCGAGGCGCTGCGCGTGGCGCGCGAGGCGGACGTGCCGTCCGCCGAGGCCGCCGCACTGATCTCGCTCGGGCAGCACACCGAGGCGACGCTCGGGCCGGGGCCGGAGGTCACGCGCGCCTACTCCGACGCGGTCCGCCTGGCGCGGGCGTCGGGGAACATGCAGGTGACGCTGCGCGCGCTGTACGTGCAGGCCCACCTTCCGTACGAGACGGGCGAGCTCGCGCGCGCCCGCGCGCTGGCCGACGAGGCCGTCCGGTTCACCCTCGACAACGGTCTCACCTGGTCGACCTACGGCATCAACCTGCGGTTCCTGCAGTTCCTCATCGCCTACACCGAGGGCGACTGGGACCGGGCCTCCGAGGTCGCCGACGGCTTCGGCATCCGGGTGGTCCGGGACGTGGAGGCGGTCGTCTCCGCGTACGCGCTGTTCCTGGACGTGGCGCGGGGCAGCGCCCGGGCCCTGCACCGGCTCCAGTGGATCAAGCCGCTGTGGGACGGCGACCAGTTCCTCATCTACGTCGCGCGCGGCCTGGCCGCCGAGCAGCGGATGTGGGAGGGCGACGAGGCCGGGGCGCTGGCGCACGTCGCGACCGTGCTGGCGTCCGGGCGGCCGACCGACACCGGGCTGATCCGGATCGCGGCGGTGGGGCTGTGGGCGCACGCCGACCGGGCCGTCCGGGCGCGGCGCGCCAAGGACGCCGCCGCCGAGGCCGCGGCCCGCGCCGCCGCCGACGAGCTGGTGGAGAAGGCCCGGTTCGCCGCGACGCACACCCTGGACGGACGGCACGACGCGTGGATGGG
>NZ_JBFAOF010000776.1:0-3541 GCF_040675125.1 Spirillospora sp. NPDC049652
GCCCGGCCGGCCCGGCCGCGAAGTCCGGCGCGGGCAGCGCCGCCCGGTCGACCTTCCCGTTGACGCTCATCGGCAGCGCGTCGAGCGGGACGAACGCGGCGGGGACCATGTGGTCCGGCAGGCGCGACGCCGCGTGGGCGCGCAGGGCCGCCACGTCGAGGCCGGTGCCGACGACGTAGGCGACCAGGCGTTTGACGCCGGGACGGTCCTCGCGCGCGACCACCGTCACCTGGTCGACCCCGTCGTGAGCGGACAGCACCGCCTCGATCTCTCCCGGTTCGACCCGGAAGCCGCGGATCTTGACCTGCTCGTCGGCGCGGCCCGCGAACAGGAGCTCGCCGTCCGGCGTCCACCGGGCCAGGTCGCCGGTCCGGTACATGCGTTCCCCGGGGGCGCCGAACGGGCAGGCGAGGAACCGCGCGGCGGTGAGACCGGGCCGGTTCACGTAGCCGCGGGTGATGCCCGCGCCCGCGACGTACAGCTCGCCGAGCGCTCCGGGCGGCACCGGACGCAGGCACTCGTCCAGCACGTAGACCCGCACGTTCCGGATCGGGCCGCCCAGCGGAACCGCGCCGGGGAGGTCCGGCGGGCATTGCCAGCAGGTGACGTCGACCGTCGCCTCGGTCGGGCCGTACTCGTTGTAGAGGGTGCGGCCGGGCGCCCAGCGGCGCAGGGTAGCGAGGCCGAGCTCCTCGCCCGCCGTGACGAGCGTCCGCACGCCGCGGGCGGCGGACGGCTCGACCGACTCCAGCACCGACGGCGTGAACGTCGCGACCGTGGCGCCGAACGCGGCCAGTTCCGCCGACGGGTCGGTGTCGCGCCGCGCGACGCACAGCGTGGCGCCCGCCGCGAGCGTCGGGAAGATCTCGCAGACGGAGGTGTCGAACGCCACCGACGCGAACTGCAGCACCCGGTCGCCCGGGGTGAGCCCGTACGCGGCGGCCCGCCAGCTCACGTAGTTGACCGCGCCCCGGTGCGGGACCACCACGCCCTTCGGGCGGCCGGTGGACCCGGACGTGTAGATCACATAGGCCGGATGGCCGGGACGCAGCGGCCGGACCCGGTCCGCGTCGGTCGGCGCGTCGGTCCGCGGGCCGGTGGACGGCTCGGTCCGCCGGTCGGCGGGGGTGGGCAGGTCGTCCCAGCGGACGCGGGGCACGCCCGTGTCCGCCACCAGGCCGGCGGTCGCGGCGGTGCACACCACGGCGGACGGGCGCGCGTCCGCGAGGGTGTACGCGATCCGGTCGGCCGGGTAGTCGGGGTCCACGGGGACGTAGGCCGCGCCCGCCTTGAGCACGCCCAGCAGCGCAGCGTACAGCGCCGCCGACCGTTCCATCACGACCGCGACCAGGTCCTCCGGGCCGACGCCTCGCGCGATCAGCTTCCGGGCCAGGACGTTCGCGCGGCCGTCCAGCTCCGCGTAGGTCCAGCTCTCGGCGGCGGTGGCGAGCGCGATGGCGCCGGGGACCCGCGCCACGCTCGCCTCGAACAGGTCGGCCAGCGTGCCGTCCGGGACCGGGCCGGCGGTGTCGTTCCAGCCGGTGAGGACCTGTCGCCGCTCGGCCGGGTCCAGCACGTCGATCCGGCCGAGCGGGAGTTCGGGCGCGTCCACGAGCTGCTCCAGCACGCGAACGTACCGCCGGGCCAGGTCCCGCACCTCGGGTTCGGTGAAGAGGTCGGGCCGGTATTCGAGCCGGACCTCCAGGCCGTCGCCGCCGGGCGTCACGACCAGCGTGACCGGGTAGTGCGCGGCGTCCTCCCCGCCCGTGATCGCCACGTCCGGCCCGGCGAACCGCGGCGGCGCGGCTGGATGGTTCTGGTAGACGACGAGGGTGTCGAAGGTCGCGCCGGTCCCGGCCGCGCGCTGGATGTCGGCGAGGCCGAGGTGCTGGTGCGGGAGCAGCGCGGTCTGCCGGTCCCGCGTCGCGGCGAGCACCGCCGTGGCGGGACGTCCCGGATCGAGGGCGACGCGGACCGGGACGGTGTTGATGAACAGCCCGAGCGCGCGTTCCATCCCCGGCAGGTCGGCGGGCCGTCCCGCGACGGTCGTGCCGAACACCACGTCGCGGCGGCCCGTCCGCGCGCCGAGCAGGACGCCCCACGCGGTCTGCACGATCGTCCCGGCGGTCACGCCGCACGCGCGGGCCGCGCCGTGCAGCCGCCCGGCGAACTCCGCCGACGTCCGCAGCACGACGTGGCGGGGCACCGCGCCGACGTGCCCGGCGTCGGCGGGGCCGAGCAGCGTCGGCTCGGCCACCCCGGCGAGTTCGTCCCGCCAGGCGGCGCGGGCCGCGCCGGTGTCCTGCCGGGCGAGCCAGGTGAGATGGTCGCGGTAGGACGTCGCGGGCGGCAGCACCGACGGGTCGCCGCCCGCCCCGTACAGCCGGGACAGCTCCTCGAACAGCACGGGGAGCGACCAGCCGTCCAGCACGATGTGGTGCATCGTGACGACCAGCCGGTGCCGGTCCGGGCCGAGTTTCGCCAGCAGCAGCCGGAGCAGCGGCGGCGCGGCCAGGTCCAGGCCGCGGATGCGCTCTTCCTCCAGCAGGCCGTCCGGGTCGGCGGCCGGGTCCGCGGTCAGGTCCACCTCGCGCCAGGGCACCTCCACGTGCCGCGCGACGGCCTGGACGGGCCGGTCGAGCCCGGCCGGCTGCCGGAAGGCCGCGCGCAGGTTCGGGTGCCGCTCCAGCAGGCGCTGCCAGCAGGTCCGCAGAAGGCCGGTGTCCAGGGGGCCGGTGAAGTCCAGCGCCCGCTGCCAGAGGTAGACATCCTGGCCGCGGTCGTTCTCGCCCTGGTCGTCCTGGCCGCGGTCGTCGTAGCGGGCGTGGAACAGCAGACCGTCCTGGAGCGGCGACAGCGGCCACACGTCGGCGAGGCCGGGTTCGAGCTCGTCCACCTGTTCCGGGGTGAGCGTCACCAGCGGGAAGTCGGACGGCGTGTGCCCGCCCGCGCCGGGGGTGGCGGCGTGCGCGGCCAGCCCGCCGAGCATCGCGGCCCAGGCGGCGAGCAACCCGTCCAGTTCAGCCGGGGTGAACAGCCCGGCGGGGGCCGACAGCGAGAGCGTCAGCTCCGGCCCGGAGGGACGGTCCAGGACGAGGCCGCCCGCATCCAGCGCGTACGCCAGGGCCATGCCCGGATCGGCGAGGCCGCCCATCGCGTCCGGTCCTGCGGGCTGCCACAACGCGGTGTCGCTGCCTTCGGCGTCCGCCGCGTCCTGTGCGGCGAACCGGCCGAGGTAGTTGAAGGAGACCTGCGCGGACGGGAGATCGGCGAGCGGCGAGCGGGCGTCCGTGCCCGGGTGCCGCAGCAGCCCGTAGCCGAGCCCGTCGCCGGGCACCGCGCGGCGCTGTTCCTTGACCTGTTTCAGCAACCGTCCGGCGGCGGCTCCGCCGCTCCGGACCCCGGCCGGGGCGGCGGAGCCGGGATCGAGCCGGACGGGGTGGACGGCGGTGAACCAGCCGAGGGTGCGGCTGAGGTCGAGCCCGTCGGCGGTGCGGCCGTGGCCCTCGACGTCCACCAGGACGCCGCCGGTCAGGCCGTC
>NZ_JBFAOF010000777.1:0-3531 GCF_040675125.1 Spirillospora sp. NPDC049652
GTCCACGGTGAGGATCCACGGCATCCCGGCCTGGTCGACCGTGGAGAGGGTGACCCGGTCGCCGCTGAGGTCGGCCCCGGCGATCCGCTGGCCCGCCCGGACCGCGATGCCGGTCTCGAAGCGGTCGCGCAGCCACCACGCGCCGGCCGGGCCGAGGGTGTTCTGGACGATCCTGGCCCGGGCGGCGTCCGACAGCAGCCGGGTGTACTGCGGCCGCTCGGACCACACCCAGGTGCGCCACCCCCGTCCCAGCCCGGACCGGGGGCCGCGCAGCAGGCGGGCGAGCGGCGAGGCGGCGTCGTCCGGAATCGCGTTCCACCGCAGCCTGCGGGTGCGGGTGACCAGGTGCGGCTCGGCACCGTGCTCGGCGAGCAGCACGGCGGTCTCCAGTGCCGACTGCCCCGCGCCGACCACGGCGACCCGCCGTCCCTTGAAGACCGAGAGGTCGCGGTGCCCGCTGCTGTGGCTGCACACCCGGCCGGGCAGATGCCGCAGCTCGGGCGGCAGGTCGGCGAACGAGCCGACGCCGACGGCGAGCACGACGTTCGCGGCGGAGACGACCTCGCCCGTCTCCAGCGCGACCTCGAACCGGCCGCCGGTGCGGCTGACGCCGGTGACCACGGTCGGCTCGGCCGGCACGCCCACCGCGCGGGTGAACCACTCGCCGTAGGCGGTGAAGGTGTCGACCGGGATGGGCTGCCCGGTGCGCCAGCCGGGCCGGTAGTCGGTGAAGGCCGTCCCGGCGGCCGGCGCGCTGAGGCTGGACGCGGACGGCTCGGACTTCAGGAACATGCCCTCGGGCATGTTGTCGTGCCAGAAGCGCATGGGCGTGCCGATGATCCGGCAGTCCATGCCCGCGTCCAGGAGGTGGGCCGCCACGGAGAGGCCGTAGGGGCCGGCGCCGACGACGACGGTCTCCGTTCTGGAGGTTGACACGTCCGGGTCTCCGTTCAGTGGTGGCGGCGGCTCAGCGGTGGCGGTGTGGACACCGGCAGGTCAGGCCGAGTCGTGGACGCGGCCGGATCAGCCGGCGGCGAAGGCGGCGGGGCCGGGGCGGCCGGTGGGCGGCGGGTGAGGTGGCGG
Organism: Spirillospora sp. NPDC049652; assembly: GCF_040675125.1. NCBI lineage: Bacteria > Bacillati > Actinomycetota > Actinomycetes > Streptosporangiales > Thermomonosporaceae > Spirillospora > Spirillospora sp. NPDC049652. The sequence continues at coordinate 1,084 of NZ_JBFAOF010000777.1, forward strand.
CCGAGGCCGGGAGCGGCCGGAACCCGCCGGGCCGCCTTCCGCGCCGCGACCCGCACGCTCTGCCGGACGAGCGTCGTCATCGGCCCGAGGTCGTCACCCGCGAACCAGGCCAGCTCGCTGCGGCGGAGCGCCGCCAGCCCGTGCCGCGGCGTCGCGGCCATCAGCGGCAGGTAGTGGTTCTCCACCAGGATCTTCCGGCCGAACGCGGGCAGCGGCGGCGGGACGGGACGGCCCGACCCGACCAGGTGCATCACGCGGACGAGGTCGACGCCCCGGCGGTCGGTGAACAGCCGGAACTGGGCGCCGAGCCGCGGGTTGTAGTCGAGCAGGCTGTAGGCGCCGTCCCGCTGGTCGTAGCGGAAGTCGAGGTCGGCGGGCCCGGCGTAGCCGAGGCGCTTGGCGATCGCGCGGACGTGGCGTTCCAGGTCCGGGTTGGGCAGCCACTCCCCCACGACCGTCGCACCGGTGCGGCGCGGGTAGGCCAGCCGCTTCCGTCCGGCGCCGCCGAAGACCAGGTTCGACTCGTCGTCGAAGTAGCCCTGGAAGAACCAGTCGTGCCGGGTGTCGCCCACGACCCGCTGGAAGACGACCGGGCCCGCGGCGCGGTGGTCGGGCGAGCGGGACAGGCGGTGCAGCCCGCGGGCCTCGCGGACGTCGGCCACCATGGTGGTGCTGCGCGCACCCGGCGGAAGCGCCCACGGCCGGGCCCACTTGGCGATGAGCGGGAAGCCCAGCGCGTTCAAATCCGCCTCGGCGAGGTCGGGGCCGGACGGCACATGGCTGGCCGGGACGGGGATGCCCTCGCGGCGGCAGTACTCCAGCAGTGCTGACTTGTCCGCGACGCCGGCGGGCGCGTGGCTCATGCCGGGGAGCCGGAAGCCGTCTTCAAGCGCCGTGCGCCATTCGGCCGAGAACAGCGCGGCGCCGTCGTCCATCGGGATCAGGAGCGGCGGCCGTCCGATGAGGTCCGCGACCCGCGCGAGGTGGTCGAGCAGCGCGGGCGCGTCGGCGGGGCGCGGGCCGAGCCCGTGCGACGACCGCAGGTAGCGGGAGCGGCTCGCGGGGTTGGCCCGTCCCTCCAGCAGCGCGTGGACCTCGATGCCGGCGCGCCCCAGCGACCGGACGGCGGCGAGGGTCCCGTGGTGCAGCGGATAATGGTTGGTGCGGAAGAGGAGAACCGGGAGTCCGACGTCGAATTCGGGCGCCGACGGAGCGTCGAGAAGCGCGCTCCGATGTGCCGCTTCCGCCACAAGTCACCCCGATCCGAGGCGGGTAAAGAATTCCCTCTTCGCAGGGGCCCGCGGTTCGTCAATCAAAGTCATCGGGCATATTCTAGGCATGAGCAACGGCCCCGCGCGCGCGGATGCTCGGCGTTTCGTGCCATCGCGACCGAGAACCCCCGGAATTCAGGCCGCGATCTCCCTGACGGTGATCACCGTTCTGCTGGCCCTCGCCGTCGGCACGCCCTCCCGGACGACCACCCGGTCCGTCGGCGTCGTCCAGCCGGAGCACCCCGTCCCGCTGGGGGCGTTCCTGGGGTCGGGCAGCGAGGGCGTCGAGCGCGTCGAGGCGTTCCAGCGATGGCTCGGCTCGCCGGTGGACGTCGGCCGCACCTACCTGCCCGGCGAGCTCTGGGAGGACATCGAGGGCCCGCCCGGCATCCTCGGGCCGTGGACCGCGTGGAAACGCGCCAACCCCGCGAAACTGCTGGTGGTGAACGTCCCGATGCTGCCGGGCAACGAGGACGGCGTGGCCGACGAGGGCGTGGCGGGCATGCTGCGGGAGGGCGCGAAGGGCGCCTTCGACGCGCACTTCCAGGAGTTGGCCCGGCGGCTCACCCGGGGCGGGGCGAGCGACGCGGTCATCGTCCCCGGGTGGGAGATGAACGGCGACACCTACACCAGCCGGTGCGCGCCCGACCCGGCGGGCTGGCGCGCCTACTGGCGGCGCATCGTCGCGGCGATGCGCGCGGCGCCCGGCGCCCGTTTCCGCTTCGACTTCACCGCCACCCGCGGCCGGGACATCATTCCCTGGCCCGACTGCTACCCCGGCGACGATGTGGTCGACATCATCGGCTCGGACAATTACGACCAACCCGAAGGCGCCGACTTCGACCAGTTCATCCACGAGCCGTACGGACTGGAATACCAGGCGCGCTTCGCCGAGCAGCACAAGAAGCAGATGTCATTCCCGGAATGGGGAATGTTCCGCAATTCCGACGATCCCGGTTTCATCGCGGGCATGTACCACTGGATCTCCACCCATGCGGTGGCCTACGAGACGATCACCGACTACTGCCCGCACGGCGTCTGGAGCTGCCAGGACAACCCGCGTGCCACCGCGGAGTACCGCAGGCTGTTCGGCGGCCGGGGCACACCCTCCCCGAACCCCACCACGCCGTCCCCGAGCCCGGCGACGCAGTCCCCGGCCACCGGGACGCAGACGCCG
>NZ_JBFAOF010000778.1:0-3529 GCF_040675125.1 Spirillospora sp. NPDC049652
CGGCGCGCTGCACGCCATCGGCCGCGCGGGCGGCCCGCCGCAGGTGCCCATGAACCTGCTCGGCGACTTCGCGGGCGGCAGCATGTACCTGGTCGTCGGCGTTCTGGCGGCGCTGCTGGAGTCCCGCGCGAGCGGCCGGGGCCAGGTCGTGGACGCCGCGATCGTGGACGGCACGACCCACCTGTCGACGTTCATCCACGGCTTCATGGCGGGCGGCCTGTGGCAGGACGAGCGCGGCGTCAACATGCTCGACACCGGCGCGCCCTGGTACGACGTCTACGAGACCGCGGACGGCGGCCACATGGCCGTCGGCGCGCTCGAACCGCAGTTCTACGCCGAGTTCCTGAAGCGGCTCGGCCTCGCCGACGCCGGGCTGCCGCACCAGCACGACCGCGACGGCTGGCCCGAACTGCGCGAACGCTTCGCCGCCGCGTTCAAGGAGCGCACCCGCGACGAGTGGGCCGAGATCTTCCTGCCCTCGGACGCGTGCGTCGCGCCCGTCCTGTCGATGACCGAGGCCGCCGAGCACCCCTACAACACCGCCCGGGACGTCTTCGTCGAGCGCGACGGCCATCGCCAGCCCGCCCCGGCCCCGCGCTTCTCCCGCACCGCCACCGCCACCGACGGCAAACCGGCCCTTCCCGGCGGCCACACCCGCGCCGTCCTGGCCGACCTCGGCATCGACGACGCCGACGAGCTCATCGCCTCCGGAGCCGTCGCCGAGAACTGACGGCCGACAAGGACTGACCGCCGCCCCGGCCGGACGGGGCGGCGGCGGGCCGGCCGGGTCAGCGCGGCGGGTCGTCCGGCGGGACCGCCGCGATGCCGGTGATGTGGTGCCGCAGCGCGGCCGCGAGTTCGGCCGGGCCGATCCGGTCGGGCTGCAGCACCGAGTGCAGGGTCAGGCCGTCCAGCAGGGCGTTCAGGCGGATTCGCTCGGCGCGCAGGTCCAGGCCCGGCCGCAGCACGCCGAGCCGGTCGGCCGCGGCGAGCAGGGTGTCCAGCATCCCGGCCAGGTCGTCGTACAGCTCCAGCGCGTAGGGTCGCAGGTCGGGGCGGGTGCGCGCGGACGTGGTGAACGCCAGCCACACCTCGGCCTCCTCGCGGCGGCGCTCGTCCAGCGGCAGGATCTCGGCGAGCAGCCGTTCCAGCGTGGCGGCGTGCTCGGCGGCGGGGGCGTCCGGGTCGGGCGTCCGCAGCCGGTCCGCCGAGGCGCGGATCCGCTGGCCCGCGCGCTCGGCGAAGTACCGCATCGCGAAGATCATCAGGTCGGCCTGGCCGTCGAAGTAGTGCCGCACCGAGCCGACGGCCAGGCCCGCCTCGGCCGCCACCGCGCGCAGCGACGCGTGTTCCAGGCCGTCGCGCCGGGCCACCCGGAAGATGGCCTCGGCCACCTCGCGGCGGCGCTCCTCGGGATCCACCAGCTTGGGCATGGTCGTCCGGACCGGGACTAGTCGCCCTGGACGGCCCGCCTCCGGGGACGGCGCTTGACGTCGACCGCGCCCCAGAAGGCCAGGCCGGAGATGACGATCTCCGGCGCGCCGGGGACGCCGGGCCCGCTCGCCACGTGGTCGAACCCGCCCATGATCCCCACACCCGTCACCCGGACGGTCACGTCGTCCGGCACGATGATGTCGATCCCGCCCATGATCGCCACGGCGTTGATCCGGACCGTCGTGGAGGTGAACCGGGCCTCGCGCAGGTCGATGTCGCCGCCGCCCCAGTACGCGAACGCGGTGAAGGTCTCCGGGACGGTCCAGACGCCCTTGCGGTCGAAGCCGCTCATGATCGCGATGCCGTTCGTCCACGTCGGCGTCTCGCCCGGCACGACGACGGCCCCGCCGCGCGGTCCGCCGTGGGAGCCCGGAGCGGGCCGCGCGGACGGCACGGACGGCGCGGACCCGGCGTCCGGCAGGTCGCGCGTCAGCGGCTCCAGCTCGGCGTACGTCTTCGCGCGGTAGACCGCGTCCAGCCGCTCGTCCACCTCGTCCAGGGTGAGCCGGCCCTCGCCCGCGGCGTCCCGCAGGATCTGCGCGACCCGGTCGCGGTCGGCGTCGGAGGCCCGCATCTCCAGGGGACGCACGGGATCGGGCTTCTCGGGCAGATTCGTCATGCGCCAACCCTAGAGCCGCGGACCGCGCCGCCCCACCCCTCTCTCATCTCCGGTCCCGGCAAGTCGGGAAGAAGGGCGGGAAGCGGACGCTCCGGGCTCAGCTCCGGCGGGCGCGGCGGACCCAGGCGGCGATCTGGTCGCGCGAGGTCAGGCCCAGCTTGGCGAGGATGTGCTCGACGGCGGTGTCGACGGTGCGGCGCGCCACCTCGAGCCGGTCGGCGATGTCGCGGTTCGACAGGCCGCGCGCGACCAGCACCGCGACCTCGCGTTCGCGGCCGGTGAGCGCCTGCCGCTCGGGCCGCGGCGCGGGCTCGCCGCGCGCCAGCGCGATCGCCTCGGCGACCGACAGCCGCGCGCCGCGCTCCTTGGCCGCCTGGAACCGCTCCGGGGGCAGCCGCTTGCGCAGCGCATGCTCGGACGTGGCGCGCCGCCGCTTGTAGTCCGGCCCGTACAGCCGGGTCGCGCCGAGCCGCCGCCACATCGCCTCGGTCGCGCCGAGCAGCATCGCCGCCTGCTCGTACTCGCCGTGCACGACCGGCGCGGGGGTGAGCAGGTCGAGCGCGAGCGTGATGCCGAGCTGGTCGCCCAGCCGCTCCTTGATCCGCAGACAGGCGAGCAGGTCGTCGGTCGCGGCCCGGTGCTCGCCGAGCCACCACAGCGCCGCGCCGCGCGCGTACAGCGCGAACGAGTGGCACCACCGCTCGCCGGACGCCTCGCCGTCCCGCGCGGCGGCGTCCGCGAGCGAGAGCGCCTCCCGCTCCTTGCGCTGCAGCAGCAGGACGGTCGACAGGTGCGGCCCGGTCAGCAGCGCCAGCGGGTCCCCGTAGCCGAGCCGGTCGAACGCCTGGCGGGCCTGCTCCATCCGGGTGCGCGCCTCGTCCAGCTCGCCCTCGAACAGCGCGATCAGGCCCTCCCCGTGGACGACGTGCGCCACCAGGTCGGGCGCCGACGGAGCGTCCGCGGCCACGTCCGCCGCCGGGGCCGAACCCGAACCCGGGACCGCGGCGGGAGCCGGGGGGACGGTGATCGTCGAGAAGAGGGCGCGGGCCCGCTCCGTCTCGCCCTGCTGGACGGCGACCATCCCCGCGCCGTACGCGATCCACGCCCGGTCGAGCGCGACGCGCGCCGGGTCGCCCGCGTCGTCGGTCGGGACGGCCAGGGCGCGCTCGTGCCAGCGGCGGGCCTCGCCGAACATGCCGAGGCAGATCCAGTAGTGCTGGAGGACGACCGTCAGGTGCAGCCCGGTCGCGACCTCCTCCGGTGTGGCGAGGGAGTACTCGAGGGCGACGCGCAGGTTCGGGTTCTCCTCGCTGAGCCGGGTCAGCCAGCCGAGCTGCTCGGACCCGAGCGCCGCCGCGCGGGCGCGTTCGGCCAGGTCGAGGTAGTGGTCGCGGTGGCGGCGGCGCAGCCGGGGGC
>NZ_JBFAOF010000779.1:0-3527 GCF_040675125.1 Spirillospora sp. NPDC049652
GCTGTTGCGATCCTCGCTCGTCCCGGAGGGCGAGCGCCACCTCGTCGTAGTCGGGCTGCGCGGCGTTGGCGAGCTGGTTGCGATCCTCGCTCGTCCCGGAGGGCGAGCGCCACGCTGAACACCAGGTCGCCGTAGCTGCCGTCGATGCGGTTGCGATCCTCGCTCGTCCCGGAGGGCGAGCGCCACCACCTTGATGGCGATGACGATGGGCGCGATCACGATGTTGCGATCCTCGCTCGTCCCGGAGGGCGAGCGCCACTCGCCCCCGACGCCGGGGGCCGCCGGTGGGACGTGGACGTTGCGATCCTCGCTCGTCCCGGAGGGCGAGCGCCACCTGCCCGTTGACCAGGGCCTGGCCGCGGGCCAGCTCGTTGCGATCCTCGCTCGTCCCGGAGGGCGAGCGCCACAGGGCGTACCGCACGACGCGGCCCCGAGCGTCACGGGTGTTGCGATCCTCGCTCGTCCCGGAGGGCGAGCGCCACGCTCCACGGCCGCGCTGAACAGCATGCTGGCGTTTTTGTTGCGATCCTCGCTCGTCCCGGAGGGCGAGCGCCACGTCATCGAGCACGCTCTACTCGCCACCTATCCCCAAGTTGCGATCCTCGCTCGTCCCGGAGGGCGAGCGCCACGGTAAATGAGCTGGCAATACTACAACGAGTCGCCATCCGATCAAGAATGCAATTGGGTCACTGGTACACAAATTAGGCCAGAACCTCCTCGGAACCTCCCCGGGATTTCATGGGCACCCGGGGTTCCGAAGCATGCATCGCAGCCCACTGACGGACTCCCGGTCATGCGGATCGGCAATTGTGTTGGGAGGCAGCTGGTTCATCACGCGTCTTTCCAGTCCGTTCTGAGCTTTGAGCGCCGGCCTGACGGCGTGGAAACGGGGCAGCGGAACTCGGAGACCACATGGAGAGCTGCGGCCTTCGGTGGAGCGCGTGACGTTGCTGGTCAGGCTTGGGCTGATGGGTTGCTTGGGCTGTCAGCTGGGGTCGCTGAGGAGGGTTTGGCGGAGGACTGAGCCGGGGGCTATGGCGGTGCCGGCCAGCGGGGCGGTGAAGATCTCGGGGGTGTGGTAGACGGGACGGCCGTCGGGGCGGCGGGTGTAGGCGACGATGCCGTAGTCGATGCCGTCGTCGTGGTCGAAGGCCGTCCAGACGATCGCCTCCTGCTCGCCCTCGCGCGGGCCCTGGTTGGAGACCGGGCGGCCGTGCAGCCCGGAGCCGGGCGGGACGGCGATGATCATGGGGACGGCGAGGACCCAGCGGCGGGCGCGGAGGCGGTTCGCCTGGGCGGCGGCGCGGCGTTCGAAGGCGGCGGCGGACGCGTCGTCGCGCAGGTACTCGTATCCGGACAGCGTCAGGCGGCGGTCGCCGTCGAGGCCGCAGACGGCGGGGCACTGGCGGGCGGTGATGTTGCGTTCGAGGCGGCCGACCACGTCGAGGAGCAGGTCGAGAGTCGCCTCGTTCATGGCCGTGCCTTCCGCGCTCGGTTCGGGATCGTCCCTGGTGATCCTGCCCCTAGACGCCGCCCACGGCCATCAGCGGCGCTGGAACACGCCGGTGGACGGTCACGAAGAGCCGTTCCAGGGGACGGTTTCCAGGTTGCCGAGTTCGTTCACGGCCACGCGGTCCTCGCGGGCCAAGGCCCGGATCATGGCTGCGGCCTCGTCGCGGGTGACATACCGGCCGCGGGAGTGGCGGTGGGCGGGCTCGGGGGTCTCCAGCCACAGGCGCGGCTCGCCGGGGCCCTCCCACCTCATCTGGACGACGCCGCCCGACCGTCCGGTGAGGACGAGGTGGTTGCCGTCGGTGGGGGCGAGCGCCTCCAGCCATCGCAGGCATTCGTCCAGGGACGCCGGATGCTCCTCGCTGTCGTGCCGTCCACGCTCGGTGTCGCTCACCGACAGCGCGAGCATGTGCTCAGGCGGGTGAGGCGTCGCCAGCAGCGCGGGGTCGAAGTCGGCGCCGGAGAAGAGGGGACCGAAAACGGTTAGGGCCGCGTGCCGTGGGATGTCAACGGCGATGTCGTCGGGCTTGCCCGGGATGCTCAGGGTTCCGCGTAGGCGGTCCCATTCGCGGTGCAGTTGTAGGTCGTGCCCTCGGGTGTCCATGACCGACACGCGCACGCCGTCCGGCAAGGCGGGCAGTTGCTGTTCCAGCACCGCGGAGGCTCTCATGAGCGCCGGTTTGGAACTCCCGCGGCTGCGGCTGTTGCGCCGGAACGGGCCTCCGACGCCGCTGTCCAGGCGTCGCACGTCGGCTCTCGGTGACGGTTCGCGGGTCCAGTCGGAGTGCCGGATGGACAGGTTCTTGCCGATGACGCCGGGCCAGAAGGCCTGGCACTCCTCGCCGTCGACGGCCTCGGAGCGATGGACCGGGATGACCTGCATCCCGCGCTCGGCCAGGGGTGTGTCGTGGAAGAAGTCGGTGTGGCCGGGGCCGAGCAGGGCCGCGCGGTCCAGCGGGAATCCGGGTACGTCGATCGGACGCAGCCGGACGGTCGAACCGAGGTCGTCGGCGTCCGCGAGATCGGCCACGGCGTCCAGCAGGGCGGCCACGACGTCATCGCGGTAGCCCTTGTTCGCATGGATCACCAGGACGCGGTCGCCGCGGACCTGATAGACGAAAGTGCCGATGAACCCGCGCTCGACCAGGACGTCGTGGCGGCCGATCCGGGCGGGCAGCGCGGGATCGGCACGGTCTTCCTGGATCAGGTCCGTGAGGGACGCACCATCGGTCATGCGAGCAACCTAGTCCCTTTTGTCGCTGGCGTTCGCGTCTGCGACACGTGGCCGAACGGCCCACGCGGCACGGCGCGAGTGGTTAGCGTGCCGTTCAGTCGTCGGCGCGTGAGGTGAGAGGCGGGACCGGATGAGGTTGGGGACGCGGCCGTCGGCGCTGGCGATGGCGCAGGCGCGGACGGTGGCCGGGGAACTGGAGCGGCTGAACGAGGGGCTGCGCGTCGAGATCGTCCCCATCACTACCAGCGGCGACCGTCACCAGGGGGTCGGGGATCTGGTCGCGCTCGGCGGCAAGGGCGCGTTCGTGAAGGAGATCGACCGGGCCCTCCTGGACGGCGAGATCGACGCGGCGCTCCACTGCGCGAAGGATCTGCCTGGTGACGTGCCCCGTCCGGACGGCGTGGCGCTCGGCGCGTGCCTGGAGCGGCAGGACTCCGGTGACATCGCGGTGTTCCCGCCGGACGGCGGCGTGCGGGCCCTCGCGGATCTGCCCGCGGGCGCGCGGGTGGGGACCTCGTCAGTGCGGCGGCATGCCCAGCTCGTACAGCGGCACCCGCGTCTCACGTTCGAGCCGGTGCGGGGGAATGTGGACACCCGGCTCGCGAAGCTCGACAGAGGCGAGTACGCGGCGATCGTGCTGGCGCGGGTCGGGTTGCTGCGGCTGGGCATCGAACGCGTCCACGAACGGCTGGATATCCTTCCGGCGGTCGGGGCCGGGGTCCTGGTGTTGGAGTGCCGCGCCGGGGACCGTGCGGTGGCCGAGCCGGCCGCCCGGCTCGAC
>NZ_JBFAOF010000780.1:0-3516 GCF_040675125.1 Spirillospora sp. NPDC049652
CAGCGACCAGCCGTCGGAGAGCACGCCGCCCGCCACGCTCGCCGCCGCGAACACCGCCAGGGAGGCCAGGAACATCCGGCGCCGGCCGAACAGGTCGGCGAGCCTCCCTCCGAGGAGCAGGAACCCGCCATAGGCGACCGCGTAGCCGGACATCAGCCATTGCAGCGTGCTTTCGGGCAGCGCGAGGTCGGCGCCGATCGCCGGGAGCGCGACGCCCATCAGCGACAGGTCCATCGAGTCGAGGAACACCGCCGCGCACAGCAGGACCAGGGCCGCCATCGCCTGGCGGTCGGTACGCATCACCAGAAGACTCCATCTCTGAGCAGACGATCTGCAACGAGACGGAACCGTATGTCGACAGATGATCTGTCGTCAAACGATTGGTGGTCATACGGTTCTGGTAGTCTCGGGCGGGACGACAGTGCAGGAGACCCATGCCTTCCAAGCCCGCCCGGCCGGCGTACTTCGCGTCGCTGGCCTCCGAGCGCCCGGACATCGCGATGTGCCGCGCCTCGGCGTACCTGGCCCGCGCCGCCGACGCCCACGCGGCCAGGAACGGCCTCGGCGTCGGCCAGCACCTGGTGCTGAAGATGCTCGACACCGTCGGCCCCTGCTCCCAGCAGGTGCTCAGCGAGGAACTGCGGATCGACCGCAGCGTCATGGTGAACGTGTGCGACGACCTGGAGCGGTCGGGATTCGTGCGCCGCGAACGCAACCCCGACGACCGCCGCTCCTACGCCGTCACCCTCACGGAGGAGGGGCGCGAGCGCCTCGCCACGGCCGAGAGCACCGTCCCCGCCTTCCTGGAGGAGACGTTCGCCCCGCTCACGGCCGGCGAACGCGCCCAGCTCACCAGCCTGGTCGGCAAGCTCATGCGGCTCTGACTCCGGGGCCGGCAGACGGCGCCGGGCGGCGGGGGTACGGTGCCGCCATGAACCGCCGTTCCTTTCTGGTCGCCGCCGCGGCCGCGATGGCCGGCGGCGATCTGGTGGCGGGCGGCGACGGCGTGCGGGCCGCGGCCGGTGGGGAGCCGACCCCGCTGCGGCTGGCGACCGGCGAGAAGGGCGGGCCCTACCAGGCGCTGGGCGGCCGGTTCGCGGCGGAGCTCCGGCGCGGCGGGTTCCAGGTGCGGGTGCTGGCGACCAACGCCAGCGTCCAGAACCTCGCGATGCTCGCCGACGGACGCGCCGACCTCGCGTTCGCGCTCGCCGACAGCGCCGACCGGGCCGTCCGGGCCGAGCACCGGCCGGTCGCCGCGCTCGCCCGCATGTACATGAACTACGTCCACCTGGTCGTGCTCGGCGACTCCCCGGTACGGGAGGTCGCCGACCTCGCCGGACGGCCCGTCTCCCTCGGCGCGGAGGGTTCGGGGACCGCCGTCACCGCCGAACGGGTCCTGGCGGTGGCGGGGCTGGCCCGGCCGGCGCGGCTCGTCCGGTTCGGGCTGGACCGCTCGATCCAGGCGCTGGTGTCGGGCGGGATCGAGGCCGCGTTCTGGTCGGGCGGCGTGCCGACGCCCGCGCTCACCGGGCTGGCCCGGCGCGTCCCGATCCGGCTCGTCCCGCTGGACGAGCGGCTCGTCGCCCGGCTGCGCCGCGCCTACGGGCCGGTGTACGAGCCGGCGACCGTCCCGGCGAAGGCGTACGGCGAGCCGGCCCCGGTCCAGATGGTAGGCACGGCCAGCTACCTGATGTGCCGGGGGAGCCTGCCGGAGAAGGTCGCCTTCCGGGTCACCGAGCGCCTGTTCACCAGCCGCGACCGCCTGCAGGCGCCCGAGGCCCCGGGCGGACGCCTCGACCGCCGGTTCGCGATCGGCACCGGCGCGGTGCCGCTGCACGAGGGCGCGGCCCGCTACTACCGGTCCGTCTTCGGCTGACCGTCCCGCAGGCGGACCTCCACCGCCAGGCCGCGCGGACGGTTCGCGACCAGGTCGAGCCGTCCGCGGCAGGCCTCGGCGAGCGCGGCGGCGATGGGCAGCCCGAGGCCGCTGCCCGGCAGGTCGGCGTGCGCGGGCGCCCGCCACAGCCGTTCCAGCGCCTTCGCGCGCTCCTGCTCGCTCAGCCCCGGGCCGTCGTCGGCGATCCGCAGGACGAGGTCGTCGGTGTCCAGCGTCACCGTGACCGTCCCGCCCGCCGGGACGAACTTGTGCGCGTTGTCCAGGGCGATGTCGGCGATGCGCGGCAGCGCGTCCGGCACGGCCCAGACGCACAGCCGCTCCGGCAGCCGCACCGAGAACGCGATCTCCAGCGCGTCGAACACCTCCCGCCAGGACTCCAGCCTCGGCGCCAGCTCCGCCACGACGTCGAGTTCCCGGGCGACCAGCGCACCCGCCCTCACCTCGGCGCCCGGCGCGGTCCCGGCCTCGGCGTGGGCCAGCTCCAGCAGGTCGGTCACGGTCCTGGCGAGCCGGTTCAGCTCGTCCCCGGTCTCCTCGAACTCCCGCTCGCCCGCCGGATCCAGGTACGGGCGCAGGTTCTCCAACCGGAACATCAGCGCGGCGAGCGGATTGCGCAGCTCGTGCGAGGCGTTCGAGGCGAACTCGCGCTGCCGCCGCATCGCCGCGTCGACCGCCTCGACCATGGCGTTGAACCGCTGCTCCAGCCGACGCAGCTCGGGCGGGCCCAGGTTCGCGGTGGTCCGGGTGCCGAGCTCGCCCTCGGCGATCCGCCGGGTCGCCCGGTCCAGCTCGGTCACCGGGTTCAGGATCCAGCGCGCCAGGCCGCGTGCCACCAGCACCGAGCACGCCAGGACGGCCAGCCCGGCCAGCAGCAGGGCGCCCCAGACGCCGGCGATGTCCGCGCGGGCGTGCGAGGTCGGCGCGAGCAGCAGCACCGCGCCCGAGATCTGGGCGTCCCGGCCTGACGGCTCGGCGATCAGCACGTGCCGCGGCCCGAACGGGGTCAGCGCGGGCAGCGCGTCGGTGGTCCGGCCGGACAGCGCGAGGCCGGTCGCCTCGGCGTCGGCCGCGTCCGCCGAGCCCGCCCGCGCCACCACCTTCCCGTCGCGGTCCTGGATCCACACCGAGGCCCCGTACAGCGAGGCGTAGCGCGCGATCTCCGGTTGCAGCGACCCGCGGTCGCCGGTCCGCGCGGCCAGGTCGGCGAGCTCGGCGAACCGGGTCGCGTCGGCGCGCCGGTCCAGCAGCAGCCGGCCCGTCCGGTGCGTGGCGTACGCGCCGCCCAGCGGCACCGCGAGGCCGGCGATGACCAGCACGACCAGGGTGGTCAGGACGGCGACCAGCCGGGTCCTCACGGCGGGCCGTCACCGAGCCGGTAGCCGGTGCCGACCAGCGTCACGATCAGCCCGCTCCGGCCGGTCTTGCTCCGGATGTTGCGCACGTGCACGTTGAGGGCCCGCGACGCCGACAGCGACGTGTCGCCCCACAGCGCCAGCAGGATCTCGTCCCGCGCGCACACCTCGCCCGGACGGCTCGCCAGGACCGCCAGCACGTCGAACTCCCGGCGGGCCAGCGGGACCTCCTGGTCCGCGACCGTCACCCGGCGCGCCGCCACGTCG
>NZ_JBFAOF010000781.1:0-3514 GCF_040675125.1 Spirillospora sp. NPDC049652
CAGCGCCGGGTCGGGGTGCGGGTGCCCGCGCCCGGCGGCCGCGGCTCCGGGCCGGGCGGGCTGTCCAAGCGCGAGTACGAGGTCGCGTCGCTGGTCGCCGAGGGCTACACCAACTCGCAGATCGCCGAGCGGCTGTTCGTCAGCGTCCGGACGGTCGAGACGCACCTGTCCCACATCTTCGGGAAGCTCGGCGTCACCTCGCGGGTGGGGGTCGTCAGCGCCCTGAACCGGGGGGACTCCGGCCCGGAGTGACGCGGGAGGGCCGGCCCGGAGCGACGCGGCGCGGGCGGTCCGGATCCGGTCCGGACGAGCGGACCGCGCGCGGACCGCAACCGGACGGACGTCGCGGGCGTCCCACAAAGGACGAGTTCAGCACGCTTCGGGACGCCGGAGACACGGTGCGCACGGGGTGTCAGTGCCGCCGGGTCCGGGCTTCCGGGACAAGTCAGGGTTTCCCACGATGCCGCCGGCGGACGTCCGGCCGCATCATTCTTGCGGGGCCGACACGGAGGCGAGGATGGAACAGACCACGATTGCGCGGACGACGATTCCACGGCGGACGCTGGCGGGCGTCAAGGACGCCGACGTCCGGGTGTACCCGTTCGCGACCGAGGACGGTCTCGGGCTGGAGCTCACCCGGTTCGAGCGCGCCGAGTGCGACGACGTCGTGCTGCTGGTCCACGGACTGACCTCGGCCAGCGACGTCTTCATCATGCCCGAGCACCAGAACCTGGCGAGCCACCTGCTGGACGCCGGGTTCACCGACGTGTGGGCGCTGGACTTCCGGATGAGCGGCCGGTTCCCCTACGACACCGAGACCCACCGGTACACGCTGGACGACATCGCGCTGTACGACTTCCCGGCCGCGCTCGAGGTGATCCGCCGCGAGATCGGGGACCGCCGGCTGCACGTGATCGCGCACTGCCTCGGCTCGGTGTCGTTCACGATGGCGCTGTTCGCCGGGACCGTCACCGACATCACGTCGATGACCTGCAACAGCGTGTCGCTGACGCCGCGCGTCCCGGCGTTCTCCAAGCTGAAGCTGACCCTCGGCCCGGCGTTCCTGGAGTACGTGGCGGGCCTGCCGTTCATCGACCCGAGGTTCGGTGAGGCGCCCGCGTTCACGCGCGGCTGGATGCTGTCGCGGCTGGTGTCGCTGTTCCATCGCGAGTGCGACGTGCGCGCGTGCCACATGCAGAGCTTCCAGTGGGGCGCCGGGAAGCCCGCGATGTACCGGCACGAGAACCTGCTGCCCGTCACGCACGAGCGGGTCGCCGACATCTGCTGCGCGTCGGGGCTGCACTACTACCGGCACGTCCGCAAGATGGTGGACGCCGGCCGGTCGGTGAGGTTCGCCCCCGACGACCCGGCGTACGCGCGGCTGCCGAAGGACTACCTGGCGAACGCGGCCGGCGTGACCACGCCGCTGCTGCTGCTCGCGCCGGACCGCAACCGGGTCTTCAGCGACTCCAACGTGCACTTCCACAAGCTGCTGGAGCGGGCCGCGCCCGGCCGCCACGAGCTGGCGGTGCTGCCCGGCTACGGGCACCTCGACCCGATCATCGGCAAGAACGCCCACCTCGACGTGTTCCCGCGCGTCGTCGACTTCCTCAAGCGGCATTCCGCCTAGGCCGCCGGCCGGGCCGGGGCGCCGCCGCGTCCGGACAGAACAGAGCAGGAGCAATCGCATGGAGCAGGTCGACGCGGTCGTCGTCGGCTCGGGATTCGGCGGGTCGGTCAGCGCGTACCGGCTCGCCGAGGCCGGGCGGTCGGTGGTGCTGCTGGAGCGCGGCCGGCCGTATCCGCCCGGCAGCTTCCCCCGCTCCCCCGCCGAGATGGGCCGGGCGTTCTGGGACCCGAGCGCCGGCCTGTACGGCATGTTCGACGTCTGGCGCTTCGGCGGCTGCGACTCGGTCGTCTCGTCCGGCCTCGGCGGCGGTTCGCTGATCTACGCCAACGTGCTGCTCCGCAAGGACGAGCGCTGGTTCGTCCACGAGGAGCTGCCGGACGGCTCCTACGAGTCGTGGCCGGTCAGCCGCGCCGACCTGGACCCGCACTACGACGCCGTCGAGCGGATGCTCGACCCGATGCCGTTCCCGCTGGACCGCGCGCCGTTCGACAACACGCCCAAGGCGCACGCCATGCAGGACGCGGCGGCCGAGCTGGGCCTGGACGTGACGCTGCCGCCGCTGGCGGTCCGGTTCTCCGCCGAGCCCGGCGGGCAGCCCGCCGTCGGCCTGCCGATCGCCGAGCCGTCCTACGGCAACGTCCACGGCGTGCCGCGGCGCACCTGCAACCTGTGCGGCGAGTGCGACATCGGCTGCAACGACGGGTCGAAGAACACCCTCGACCACACCTACATCTCGGCGGCCCGGCACCACGGCGCCGACATCCGCACCGGGCACGAGGTCAAGGGGATCCGGCCGCGGGCCGGCGGCGGGTACGAGGTCGACTACATCGTCCACGACATGGAGTCGCCCGCGCCCAAGCGGGTGATGAGGACGATCGGGTGCGAACGGCTGATCCTGTCGGCCGGGACGTACGGCACGGCCCGCATCCTGCTGCGCTCGCGGGCCGCGCTGGGCGGGCTGAGCGACGCCCTCGGCACCCGGTTCAGCGGCAACGGCGACCTGCTGACGTTCCTGCTGAAGGCCAAGGACCGCAACCGGGTGCGCCCGCTGGACGCGGCGCGCGGCCCGGTCATCACCAGCGCGATCCGGCTGCCGGACGACGTGGACGGCGTGCCCGGCGCTGGCCGCGGCGCCTACATCCAGGACGGCGGCTACCCCGGCTTCGTCGACTGGGCGGTGCAGGGCCTCGACATGCCCGGCCAGATCGAGCGGATCGTGAAGTTCCTCGCCGACCGGTTCGCCGACTTCTTCCGGGACGCCCCGGACACCTCCCTGTCGCGCGAGCTCAGCGAGCTGATCGGCACCGGCTCGCTGACGGTCAGCTCGCTGCCGCTGCTCGGCATGGGCCGCGACGTGCCGGACGGCCGCCTGCGGCTGGACAAGCACGGCCGCCTCCACGCCGACTGGACGACCAGGACCAGCGAGGCGTACTTCGAGCGCGTCCGCAAGACGATGCAGAGCATCGCCGACGTGCTGGGCGCCGAGTACGCCGACAACCCGATGTGGTTCCGCAAGCGGATCATCACCGTCCACCCGCTGGGCGGCGTGCCGATGGGCGCGCACGAGGGCGTGGGCGTGTGCGACCCGTACGGCGAGGTCTACGGCCACCCCGGTCTGCACATCGCGGACGGCTCGGTCATGCCCGGCCCGGTCGGGCCGAACCCGTCGCTGACGATCGCGGCGTTCGCCGACCGGATGTGCACCAGGCTGCTGGAGAACGAGGCGGAGGCGGCGCTGGCGTCGGCCGCGAGGACCGCCGCGGAGAACACGACGGAGGACGTCCATGGAAGCGTCGCGGAGAACGGCGTCGTGAGCGGCGGCGCGGAGACGGCCGGAGCTGCGGTCGCAGGCACGGCCGTGGCGGGGGCTGCCGTGGCGGGCAC
>NZ_JBFAOF010000782.1:0-3508 GCF_040675125.1 Spirillospora sp. NPDC049652
CCGAGTGGTACCGCAACCGCTGGGTCCGGCACACCGACCTCGCCCGCCGGATGGGGGAGCGGCCCCGCCCCGGCAGCTCGGCCGCGCGCATCGACTACGCGGTCAACACCAACGTCCTCGCCCACGCCGGACGCACGTTCGCGCTCGTCGAGGCGGGCTGCCGCCCCTACGAGCTCACCGACGAGCTGGAGACCGTCGGCCCGTGCGACTTCGAGGGCACCCTGCCCGGCGGCTACACCGCCCACCCGCACCGCGACCCCGCCACCGGCGAGCTGCACGCCGTCTCGTACTTCTTCGGCCTGGCCGGCAAGGTCCGCTACACCGTCCTCAGCAAGTCCGGCCGCGTCCGCAAGGTCGTGGACATCGAGGTCGGCGGCAGCCCGATGATGCACGACTTCTCCCTCACCGAGCACTACGTCGTCCTGTACGACCTGCCGGTCACCTTCGACCCCGGCCTGGCCGCCGCCGGAATGCCGCCGGCGGTCGCCCGTCCCGCGACGTCCCTGCTGTCCCGCGTCATCGGCCGCCGCACGCTGCCCGAAGCGGTCGTCGCCGCCGCCATCCGCGCGCGCCGCGGCGGCACCCCCGGCCTCCCGTACTCCTGGAACCCCACCCGTCCCGCCCGGATCGGCCTGCTCCCGCGCGAGGGCACCGCCGCCGACGTGCGCTGGTTCGAGGTCGAGCCGTGCTACGTCTTCCACCCGCTCAACGCCTATGAGGACGGCGATACCGTCGTCCTGGACGTCATCCGGCACCCGCGCATGTTCGCCACCTCCACCGTCCCCGGCGAGGGCTCGCCCTGCCTGGAGCGCTGGACCGTCGACCGCGCCGCGGGCCGCGTCCGCACCGACCGCATCGACGACCGTCCGCAGGAGTTCCCCCGCCATGACGAACGCCTCGTCGGACGCCCCTACCGCTACGGCTACGGCGTGGGCGTCGACATCGCCGGAACCGACTTCGGCGACGAACGCGTGGACCTGGCGGGGTTCGAACCCGACGCCGTCCTGAAGCACGATGTGGTGAACCGCAAGACCGAGGTCCACCACCTCGGGCAGGGGCGCATCGCGAGCGAGTTCTCCTTCGTCCCGTCCTCGGACTCCTCCGCCGAGGACGACGGCGTCCTCATGGGCTACGTCCTCGACACCACCACCGACCGCAGCGACCTGGTCTTCCTGGACGCCGCGACCCTGGAGCACGTCGGCTCGGTCCACCTCCCCGCCCGCGTCCCCAGCGGCTTCCACGGCAACTGGATGCCGACCGCCCCCTGACCTGGCGGGGCGCGGCTGACAGCACCCAGCGCGCGGTTCGGACGCCCGTCAGTCACCGGGCCCGGGGCCGCCCGCCACGTCAAGATCATCTTCGGTTCACCCGCAGACGGCGGGCGCGACGCATGATCATTCCGGACGCCGGCGCGGGCCGGCGTCCGGAAGGAGTGATCGTGAAGCGCATCGCCGTCCTCTCCCTCGCCGCCGCGGCCGCGACCACCGGCCTCGGCGCCCTCGCCGCCGCCCCGGCCTCGGCCGCCTCCGCGTCCGCCATCTGCGGGTCCGGATACTCCGTCATCGACTCCAAGGCCCTGAACGGCTCCACCGTCTACCTGGCCTACAGCTCGGGCTCGGGCAAGAACTGCGTCGTCACCATCAAGACCAAGGACGTCGGCACCGCCACCCGGACCGGCACCTACCTGAACGTCCAGGGCGCGAACCCGATCACCGACGTCGACAACTACACGACCTACGCGGGCCCGACCTACGCCAGCGCGGCGGGCAAGTGCGTCACCTGGGGCGGCGGCACGAACTACCAGTACTGGTACAGCGGCTGGTCGCACTGCGGCTGAGCCCGCTGATCCCTGCGCCCACCAGGGAGGATGAGAGGCCCCGAGGCGGAAACCCCCGCCTCGGGGCCTCTTCCCGTTCCCCGCCCGTCCGGAACCGGGTCTGGCCGTCCGCCGCGCTTTGTACTACAACAGGTAGTACTACCCATCGTCGGAGGTGCGATGATGCACGCTCTTGTCATCGGGGCCGGACTCGCCGGCTTGGCGACCGCGCGCGGACTCCTCGCCGCGGGCCACGAGGTCACCGTCCTGGAACGGGCCCCCGCCCTCCGGACGCGCGGTGGCGCGGTCACCGTCTGGCCGTTCGGAAACGCCGTCCTGTCCGTCCTCGGCGTCCACCCGGAGACCGCCGGACAGGCCGTCACCGAGGTCGATCTCCGGACGCCCGCCGGCCGGACGGCCGTGCACTGCGACCTCGCCGGGATCATCCGCGAGGCGGGCGCGCCCGCCGTCGTCATCCCGCGCCGCACCCTCCTCCGCCAGCTGGCGACCGGCATACCGATCGTCTACGACGCGAACTTCTCCACCCTCACCCACACACCGGACGGCGTCACCGTCACCACCACCAACGGCGACCGCTACGACGCGGACCTGCTCATAGGCGCGGACGGCGTCCACTCGCGCGTGCGCGCGCAACTGGTCGACGCCACCCCCGCCCGTCCGACCGGAATGGCGACCTGGCAGGGCCTCATCCCCACCCCGTTCCCTGCGGGGACGCGCTCGACGATGACGCTCGACCGGACCCGGGAGTGCGGCTTCATGAGCGCGGGCGACGGCCTCCTCGCGTTCTTCTTCGACGTCCCTTGGAAGGCCGGCGCCCCCGTGCCCTCCCGCCCGCTCGCCGCACTCCGCGACCACTACCGCGGTTTCGCCGCCCCCGTCCCGGCCCTCCTTGCCGCCCTCACGGACGACGACCTGGAGCTCTTCCCGCACACCCGCCACCGCGTCCCGCGCGTATGGGGTCGAGGCCCGTGCACCCTGGTCGGCGACGCCGCGCACGCCATCCCCCCGGTCATGGCCCTCGGCCTCAACCAGGCCTTGGAGGACGTCGCCGTCCTGACGACCGAACTGGCGTCCCTTTCCGGACGCTCGGACGTGAGCCGTGCCCTGCGCGCCTACGAACGTACCCGCCGCCGCCGAGCCGTCCTCGCCGGAGTCCTCGCCCGTGACGCCATCCGCCTCACCGGACCGGCCTCGCTCGGACACAGCCTCCCGATGCTCAACCTGACGTCCCTCGCTCCTGGGAACACCGGTGCCGCACTGCTGGGAACCGTGCTGCGCGGCCTCAGCCACCGCCGGCACGACGAGCTGAGCGCCCTGGCCGTATCCCCGCCGCCGGCAGCCCTACATGTCGTCCGCGCATCCGGGACTTGACGACGGTGGGACGAACAGGTAACGTACTTCCTCGCGCCTAGAAGGATGCAGGACGCCGCTGTGCGGTGGCCGGCCTGGAGTGCGCATCCACCACTGATCATGCGGATCCGATCCGTCGTGCCCGCATGTCCGGTGGCATCGGAAAAGGCTCGATTTTGCGAATCGGTCCGGATCTGGTGAAATAGAAGTGCCGCAGGGAACGGCTGCGAAAGCGGGCGGGAACTGCGGAATCGGAATCGGCCGGGAATTGACAGACCGGGCGGAACTGATAAAGTAAGCGAGTCGCCACGGAGCGAAAGC